>JAVEUY010000100.1:0-8331 GCA_034005315.1 Ignavibacteriaceae bacterium
CTTCTTCTAAAATATTTAAAAATGTACTAAGCGAGCTTGTAAGAAAACAAAGACATAGAAACATTTCAAAAGAAGAATCTTTAGCACTTATTACATCATTAAACTTTGAGTTTGAGCTGGATGAAAAAGAAACATATTTTATTACACGTCTTGGATATCCGCATCTTAAAACAACAGATTCTGCTGCATTGATTAAAATAAGATCAGAAGTTGCAGGACATCCGAATCTTGTTGTGCAGCTACGCGATGATGATGGAAATGCTTTTACAATAAGAAATCCGGTCAGTCCGAAAGAAATTTCAAAACTATATCAGCTTTATCTTGAAGAAAATTTAAATGTAAACTTCAGACCGGAACACGAATTTCTTGTTGCTGTATCAGACAGAGGATTTATAATCGGCGGAGCTTTTTACTACAGAAGCGGTGAAACAATAGTTCACATGGAAAAAATAGTTGTGTCTAATCGTTACAGAAGAAAGGGCATAAGCGAAGGAATTATGAATGAGTTATTTAACAGGGTAAAATCAGAGAATTATAAATTTGTTACAACCGGATTCTTCCGTCCTGAATATTTTTATCGTTTCGGATTTAAGATTGAAAGAAAATATTCCGGTCTTGTAAAAGAACTATAATGAAAGTCTAATTATTATGAAGTTATTAATTGTATTGTCTTTAACAATTTTAAGTCAATTATCATTTTCTCAAACCGATGATTGGGCGAACCTTAATAAATATAAGCAGGAAAATTCAGAGATTGGTTTGCCCTCTGAAAATGAAAACAGAGTCGTTTTTATGGGTAATTCAATTACTGAAGGATGGATAATAGCTGATCCTGATTTCTTCAAAGAAAACTCTTTCATCAATAGAGGAATTAGCGGGCAAACAACTCCGCAATTGCTTATAAGGTTCAGACAGGATGTTGTAAATCTTAAACCAAAAGGAGTTGTTTTACTTGCCGGCACAAATGATATTGCAGGAAATACCGGTCCATCATCTTTTGAAATGATAGAAGATAATATCATGTCGATGGTTGAAATTTCTAAAGCAAATAATATCAAAGTTATTCTATGTTCTGTTCTTCCGGTATTTGATTATCCCTGGAAGCAGGGAATAAATCCATCGGAAAAAATTATTGAACTTAATCGTCGTATAAAATCTGATTCGGAAGAAAATCAGATTATTTATGCTGATTATTTTTCTGCAATGGCGGATGAAAAAAACGGATTAAAAAAAAGAGTATTCTAAAGATGGGGTTCATCCGAATTTAGAAGGCTATAAAGTGATGAAACTAATAATAGAAAAGGCAATAAAAGAATTACTTGATCCTTAAAAACTCACAGCAGTATCTGTACAAAAATTAATTCAGTTTTAAATCTTAAGAGATTTTATAAACGTTAGTTATTCTTGCAAAAACTAGAACCTGATATTTGCCCGCTGAAAACTTTATCCAATTGCTAACCATTGCGTCTTTTGTTTTTGCAGAAAAGCATTATTGTTTGAACAGAATAATAAAAGCTTTAAATTCGTTCGAGGTAAATTTATTTATCTGATTGATAAAGAGTCAATCAAAAACAAAATACAAGGAGAATGCTTATGAAAAAGCGTTTGTTTTTCATCTTTCTTTTCAGTCCTTTGATTTGCGGTCAGGATTTAACTATGAACGTACACCTTAAGGATGGCAGTACCCAGATATTTTTGATTGATGATATTCAGCGGCTTGAATTCGGAGAAGCCACCGGTATAAAAGATTTTGAAAACCTAAAGCAGGTTATTGAATCGTTTAAAGTTATGCAAAACTACCCGAATCCGTTTAATCCTTCGACAACAATTATTTATCAGATACCTGGCATTTCAAATGTTAAGGTGCGCATTTATGATATTAACGGACAGCTCGTAAAAGATTTACTTAGTGAAACTCAGCCCGAAGGAGAATATCAGATAACCTGGAACGGAACCAATGATAAAAATGCAAGCGTTGTAAGCGGAGTTTATATATATACTGTTAGCAGTAACGAGCAGATAATTTCCAAACAAATGATTTTATTAAAGTGAGGAAGGATTAGAAAATGAAAAAAAGTTTATTCTTCTTATTTGCAGTATTAATTTGCTCTAATTCCTTTCCGCAAGCTGTTAAAGTCATTAAAAAAGACGGACAGATTCAATCTATTAATCTATCGGATATTAATAACATTACTTTTAATAACACATTTAATATGAATGAACAGTTATTGCTGCGAAATAAATTAGTGGTTCATACAAAAACTGAAGCAAAAGATTTATTTATTCTTGGGATAGACAGTGTATATTTTAATGAAGGTGGTGATAAAATATATTTTCAGACAGTCTATGAACTTAATCAATTTAATCTTGCTGATATAGACAGTGTAACATTTGATGTAATTACAGATTCTACGATTTATATTACCTATAATGACAGCACAGCTTCTGTAATTAATCCGTTTGTAGGACGAGGGGTTTCGCTCAGTTTATCAGGTGCTGATGTAATTGTAACTGCTAATTCGGGAATTGAGAACCTTGATTATGTTTTAACCGGTGTTACATCAGACGGAATGTTTAAAATTTATTCAGATAAAAAGTTAAATCTTCACCTTGATAATGTTCAAATTACAAATAACGATGGTCCTGCAATCAATATCCAGTCAGGTAAAAAGATGTCTGTATTTCTTGAAAACGGAACTCACAATATTTTAACTGATGGATTAACTTATGCAAACGCACCATCTGGTGAAGATCAGAAAGCAGCTTTTTTCAGTGAAGGGCAGCTTATCTTTTACGGAAACGGTGATCTTACGATAAACGGACTCGGAACAAATCAGCACGGACTTGTAAGTGATGATTACATTCAAATAAACGAGGGAAATATTACTATTACCAGCGCAGTAAGAGATGGCATTAATGTTAACGACGGTTTCTTTATGAATGGCGGAACTGTTGATATCAAATCGAATGGTGATGGTATTGATGCCGGAGAAGGCTATATTAATATTACAGGCGGAACAGTTAAAATTTTAAATACAGCAAATGATCAAAGTGCTATCAAAGCGGATGGTATAATCAATATAACCGGTGGTGATTTGAACATTACTGTTCAGGGAAATCAGTCAAAGGGTATAAAGTCTAAACAAAGTATAACATTTGAAAATTGTTCGGTTAATATCATAACAACGGGCGGAGCTGTACTTAATCCTTCCGGCTCAGGGTTCGATCCATCTTATTGTACAGCTATTAAAGCAGATCTTGATGTTGTTATTACTTCTTCAGAAATCACAATTGCTGCAAGCGGTACTGCCGGCAGAGGAATATCCTGCGACCGGAATTTAATATTTAATTCGGGTTCTCTTGGAATAACTTCAAGCGGAGATGGAGCAGCATATACAAATCCTTCAGGTCAACCGGATGCTTATGCGGGGCATTGCATTAAAACCGATGGAAGTGTGATAATTACAGATGGAGAAATCACTTTAAATAATACCGGTAAAGGCGGCAAAGGAATTAATGTGGATGCAAATATTATCGTTGGATCATCAACAACACAACCAGTTATAAATATTACTACTACCGGTCAGAAGATATTTATCTCTCAGAATAATTATGCAGAAGCTAAAGCAATCTCTGCTGACAGCACAATCAGAATATTCGATTGTGATATTACTATCAGCTCTGCAGACGATGGAATAAAATCGAAAGACTCGCTGATTATTTATGACGGAAAAATTAATATACTGCAGTCATTTGAGGCACTTGAAACCCCCAATTTAATTGTAAATGGCGGGGATATACAGGCAAGATCCAGTGACGACGGAATAAATACAACATACGGTCTGGGTGGCGAATTTAATGATGGCAGTAAGATGATAATAAACGGCGGTTACATTTTTGTAAGTTCAACCAGTGGTGATGCACTTGATGCTAACGGTAATATTTATATCAACGGAGGTGTAATTGTTGCTCACGGACCTAATGCAACCGGTTCTTCTTTTGAAGTTGGTTTGGATTTTAATGGCGAATGTAAAATATCCGGCGGGTTCGTTGTTATTTCCGGAACAAATTCTATGTTGACTCAGGCTCCAAGCAACACTTCAACTCAGCGCTCAGTTCTTTTAAAATCATTTTCAAGTTTTACTGCCGGAACCTTGTTTCATATTGAAGATTCAAACGGAAATGATTTGTTAACTTTCGCACCGAGCAAAAGATATTATTCGATAATATTCTCTGATTCACAATTAACCGGCGGTGCACAATATAAGGTTTATACCGGTGGAACCTATACTGGCGGAACTGTACGCGACGGATTATATACAGGCGGATCATATTCTCAGGGAACATTAAAAACAACTTTCACTCAAACAAATATGGTGCAAATAGTAAATTTTTAAGAAATATTTTAATCTTATTTGTATAAACATAACTGCCGGTCTTAACAATCGAAAAAGCATCTGCCGCCCTTGAAAAATGGGCGGCTGATGACCTGAGAAGTATTAACTCTCAAATAGAATATATGCTTACGGATTTATTAAAAAGACTAATCGGCTTAAACAAAATACCTCACCTGATAAAAAAACACCGGGAACTCCTTCAGATGAAGACTGACATCACTTCAAACATCAGAATTCTCAAAAACCGTTAAAATTTAAGTTTTCAGTGTTGGGTTGAGTTAATGGATTTCTTAAGTTTGTCTTAACGATTTTTCGCAGGAAATATTATGAAGCAATTTAAAATATTATTTATAATTATTACAGGCTTCTTCTTCTACAACTGCTCTTCTTTAACACTAAAACCAGCAGAATTTGGATGGCCACTTGAAGCAGTTTTAAAAACAGATAATCAGGGTTTTGTAAAAGAAGAACGGCATTCTGTTTCTTTTGACACTAAAGAATTATTTCTTGAAGAAATTCAGGATTCACTCGGTTATGCCGGTAAAACATTAAGATTAATAAGAAATAATGAAGGTTATTATTTTATGACTGCTGCTGATTTTAAGAATGTATATGTTTTTGGCGCCGATAAAAATTCTTTAGTTCTGAAGAAAAAAATTCAGATAGATGAAACAGGGATGTCATATCCAATATTTAACCAAAGATCTCTGTATATAGAATTAATCACAAATGGAAAGTCTTTTAGATTAACCTCTGATGGAATACAAGGAGGAGATTAAATGATACGATTAAAATTTATTAATTATATTTTTTTTATAGTCTTATTGTTTTCTTCAACAATTTTATTTGCACAATCTGACTATGAAATAGTGCAGAGTTTTAAGGAAAGAAATCTTAACCTTACAAACAGCATAAAGGAAGCAAGAAGTCTTGAAGAGCTTGATAGTATAAGAACAGAGATTGATAATTTTAAAAGAGATTTTATCGCAAAAAAATTTCTGCTCGATCAAAGTCTTTATCCAGAAAACTTTTTATCTGCCATTGATAACCTTGTTGAATCTCTTGAATTACGGCGTGATGATTTTACCGAAATTGATGTTCTGAAAACCGAAGTTACAGTATTGAAATCCGAAGTAGATCTGCTGAATAAAAGAAATAATGAACTTCTTGACCGCATTAGTATTTTAGAAACACAAAAAAGTAAAGATGCCGCAACAATTGATGAACTGGAAAAACTTATTGCTGATTTGCGGATAACAGTATTAAAACGTGATCAACTGATTTTTAGTATTGTTGATAGCCTCACTCCTAAATTAGCCGGTGATGTTTCTTCTATGACCAAGCGTGATAAAGAACAGGTATATTCACAGATTGAAAGAAATAATCTTCTTGCAACTATAAAAAAATCTTTAAGGGATAACAGCCGCTTTCTTGAGGTTACATCCTTAAAAGTTGGAGACCTTGATGAGGTTAGAAAACAGCAGGAAAATTTTGTTAGTATGTGGAATAAAATCGGACCAAAGCTTATTGAAGTTTATGCAGGTAAAAAAGAACAATCTGCCGAACTGAAAGAAATCGATAACTTGTTAACCGTTTGGTCTAACAGGATAAAGAAGGAAGCATGGGAATCTATCAACGAAGAGTTTTCACTGCACAATATCAATCTGCAGGAATTTAACAATGGCAATGATTTTTCTTCTATCGTATTAAAATATATTTCTGATGAGATTAAAAATTACGGAATTAAGAATAAAGAAGAGTCTGAAAAAAACTTTACTGCTTTTGCAGACAGTGTTTGGTTTAAATCTATTTCATTAGAATGGATGCCTTATTTATTGAACAGCAAACTTTTAACAACAGCACAAAAAGATGAGATAGAAAAGAAAATTTCTGAATGGAAATCTGTTATGACTCCTAAAGATACCTTGTGGCTTTATGCTGTTATCGGATTGGCAGTGTTATTTGTTGTTGCATTGTTTTTTATTCTGAGAAAGAAAAAGGTTGACCCCTCAGAATCTGCAAAAGTCTGAAGTTAATTTTAAGCCTCTGTTACAGAGGCTTTTTTATTAGGAAAGTTTAAATTACAACCCTGTGTGAGAGTGACCGTTTTTATTCATCAGTTCATTTGCAAGGTTTAAGTAAGCAATTGAGCCTGGTGATTTTATATTAAATAACATAGTCGGTTTTCCGTAAAACTCTGCTTCAGAAATTGTTGTACTTTTAGGAATTACAGTGTCAAGTAAATCTGAACCAAAATTACTAAAAAGAGCATTTTGGGTTAATCCCCACGCTTTAGTGTTTCTTTCAAACATTGTAAGAAGTATTCCTTCAATGGCTAATCTTCTGTTAAGATTTTCTTTTACTAAACAAATATGGCTATACATTTTTTTTAATGCAGTTATTGAAAACTGACCGGCTCGGATTGGAATTAAAACAGAATCGGATGCTGCTAGAGCAACTGTTGTTAATCCCTTTAAATACGGGGGACAATCAATTATAATATAATCATAATGTTCCAATGCATATTGATTAAGGATATTTTCAAAGAGATGTATGTTGCGTGTAAGTCTGTTAATTCTTTCCTCAACTTCTGCAGAATTTATACTGCACGGAATGAAATCAAGCATTTGTAAATCAGTGTGGTGAATTACTGAATCTATATGTTTAATAAAACTTATTACCTGAAAAATATCTCCTTTCAGATTTTCATTATCAAAACCTAATGAAACTGAGCAGGCGCCGGAAGGATCAAAATCAATTAATAATGTTTTCTTTTCTGCAATAGCAAAAGCCGCAGCAAGGTTTACTGCTGTTGTCGTTTTTCCAACTCCACCCTTAGGCACTGCAACGGTAATTTTTTTTCCCATGCCGGAATATTATCTTAATTAATTGATTAGGTCATAAAATTATAATTTTAGTTCTTTTAAAACAAACTTTACTGATTTTCTTTATTTAGTGATTGTTATCAAAAAAGAAAGACCTCCGCTTAATATAAATCAATTTTATTTTATAGATTATTTATATTTCGTTTGTTCAGATGTTACTTAATATTATTAAACAGCAGAGATGAAAATCATTTTTAACATAACTTCTATTTTAATTTTTATCATTCTGTCCTCAACAGGCTGCAATGAAATTAAATCAGAGGCTAATCAAGAAGAGAAATATATTATGAATGAAAATAATTCAAATTTAGAAACTGCTACATTTGGTTCGGGTTGTTTCTGGTGTACGGAAGCAATTTTTGAAAGAGTAAACGGAGTTGTATCAGTTGTTTCAGGTTATTCGGGAGGAACTGTAGAAAACCCAACTTATGAGGAAGTCTGTGGGGGAAAAACCGGACACGCAGAATGCACACAAATATCGTTTGATTCGTCAATCATCAGTTATGATGAACTGCTTGAGATATTCTGGAAAACTCACGATCCAACAACGTTAAACAGACAAGGCAATGATATAGGAACTCAGTATCGCTCAGTTATTTTTTACCATAACAATGACCAAAAACAAAAAGCAGAATATTATAAACAAAAGCTTACTGATGAAAAGATATGGGATAAACCAATTGTAACCGTAATTACGAAACTTGAAAAATTTTATCCCGCAGAAAAATATCATCAGGAATATTATGAGAATAATCCAAACCAGGGGTATTGTGCTTATGTTATTACTCCCAAAGTAGAAAAGTTTGAAAAGATTTTTAAGGGAAAGTTAAAGAAGTAAAAATATTTCTATTAGCCTTGTGTTCTTTGTAAAAAGCCTCAGCGTACTTAAGGTGAATCTTCTCTAAATACATTTCACGCAAAGCACGCAAAGAAAATCAGTGTAAATCCGCTTAATCCGCGTCATCCGCGTTCTATCAGGGGTGCGGCTTGGATAAAAAATTTATCCGTCTATTGACAAAAGTAAAAATTAATTTTAGGTTAGCAACAGG
>JAVEUY010000101.1:0-8195 GCA_034005315.1 Ignavibacteriaceae bacterium
CAGGTTTGTATTTAAAAAATTTGAGAAGAATAAAAATACAGCAAGCAGTACTGCTGCGCCGTAATTAACCAATATTCTTTTAACTGAAAATGTCATTATAATCTCTTAATTATTTCTTTCATTATTAAAGTCATTTTAGGTTCTGCTTTCATTGCCGCAGCAATTATCTCTTCAACATTTACAGGTTTAAGATTTTCAGGAAAGCATTCATCGGTAATAATACTCATTCCAAAAACTTTCATTCCCATATGATTTGCTACAATGTTTTCAGGAATTGTTGACATTCCCACAACATCGGCACCTGTTGCCCGTAAAAATTTATACTCGGCTTTTGTTTCTAAGTTTGGACCGGGAACAGCAACATAAACACCTTTATGTACTTCTATATTATTTTCTTTTGCAACTTCTTCCGCAAGTTTAATTAACTCACGTGAATATGGTTCACTCATATCCGGAAATCTCGGACCAAGCTCATCTTCATTTTTCCCTATCAGCGGATTATCGCCAAGTAAATTTATATGATCAGTCATCAGCATCAAATCACCTTTCCGGTAATCGGGATTCATACCTCCGCAAGCATTTGAAACAACAAGTGTTTTTACTCCAAGAAATTTCATAACACGAACAGGATAAGTTATCTGCTGCATTGTATATCCTTCGTAATAGTGAAATCTGCCCTGCATTGCAACTACTTTTTGTCCGTTTATTGTTCCAAAAATTAATTTGCCGTGATGCGATTCCACAGTTGAAAGCGGAAAATGCGGAAGATCAGCATAATCAATCTGATGAGCAATATTAATTTCTTTAACAAGTCCTCCAAGACCGGTACCGAGTATAATTCCAACCGGATAACTATCCGAAGTAAATTTTCTGATAGCTGTTAAAGTTTCATTTATTTTGTTTATCAGACCACTCATAATATCTTATTCAGGATATCATTAAGATCGATATCCATTTTATTTGAATCATCTGCTTTTTTACCGGATGATTTTTCTTCACCTGCGCGTTCAACTTTCAGTTCTAGTAAGTTTGCCTGCGATTTTACAATTGCTTTAAGCTTTGCAACTATAAGATCTTTTTCTTCTCTCAGATTAACCACTGCATTACGGATATCATTTGTATTTTCACGGGCTTTTTCAATTATCTGCGAAGCCTTTAGTTCGGCTTCTTTTAACAAAAGGTTTGTCTGCTTTTTTGCCGCTTCTAAAGATCTTGTTGAATTTTCCTGTGCTTTTAAAAGAGTATCCTGAAGATTTTTTTCAATTTTTTTATACTCATTAATTTTTTCGGTTAAAGCTTCAGTCTCACTCTTCAATGATTCATTTTCCTCACTTAATCTTTGAACCTCATCAGCAAGAGATTCTAAAAAATTCTGCACTTCGTCAGGATCAAATCCACGCATTTTTTTTGTGAATTCCTGTTGACGGATTTCCAAAGGAGAAATTTTCATATCTGTCTCCAATCTTTTGAATAATCTCTATCGCCAAAAATTGCGCTTCCGATTCTTACCATTGTTGCACCTTCTTCAATTGCAATTTCAAAATCACTGGTCATACCCATTGATAGCTCAGTAAGATTATATCCTTTATTATTAATTTTAACTTTTAAGTTACGCAAATCTCTGAAACTTTTCCTTATAATGTTTACATCATCTGTTAATGGAGCCATTGTCATCAATCCGTTTAACTTAATATTTTTCATCTCTGAACATTTTTGAACAAGATTTATAATTTCATTTTCGGTTTCTAAACCAGATTTTGTTTCTTCTTCAGATGTTTTCACTTCAAGCAAAATCTTTTGAACTTTCTCAATTTTTTCCGCCCGTTTATTTATTTCTTCAACAAGTTCAAATGAATCAACCGAATGAATAAGCTCTGCAGAATTAACAACATACTTTACTTTATTTTTCTGCAAGGTACCGATAAAATGCCAGATAACTTCGTTACCAAGTTTTTCAAATTTAAGAGTTAATTCCTGTGCACGATTCTCACCAAAATCTGTTAACCCGATTTTCTTTGCTTCAAGGATTGAATCAATACCAAAGTATTTTGAAACTGCAATAATTTTTACATCAGCAGTATTTCTATCTGCTTTTTTGCAGGCTTCCTCTATTTTTCGCCTTAGAATGGCAAGATTTTCAGCAATCATTTTAAAAATAGGTCGTGAATTTATCCTGATAAAAGTTAAAAAACAAAGAATTTACGTGGATATTTAATAATCAATTGTTTTTAATTTTGCAAATATAATCTATAACAAAGTTATGTGCCTAAAAAAAGTTTTTGTGAGTACAGTATTTGGAGTCAGGAAGAAATAATTTTATTTTATAATTGATTATTTAAGGTTTAAAAAAACATTGATTTTTTTTGGATTACTGATAATTAGAGTTTAACTGGGGAGTATCCTGATTCAGTTCTTAAGCCTCAAGAACTGAAATTTTTCAGAAACAGATAAAAAAGAGCTCTCCGGAGCTCTTTTTTTTTAATTAAATGCAAATTAAACAGTCCCTTCTCTTTGGATGCTTATGTAAAAATTGCCACAAGTTTTAGTTCGTAGTTTATATATACAAAAAAGGCGATCATTAAAACCGCCTTAATTGAAAATTGAACATTAAACATTTAGCATTATTGAAGAAGTTTATCACTCAAATATTTTGTTAACTGATCAATTGCAATTCTTTCCTGCTGCATTGTGTCCCTATCCCGAACAGTAACGGTTTTATCTTCGAGTGTTTGAGTATCAACAGTTATACAAAACGGTGTTCCGGCTTCATCCTGTCTTCTGTATCTTCTTCCAACCGCGCCTTTATCATCATAAAATACTTTAAAATTTTTACGCAAATCTTTTTCAATCTCACGTGATATTTCAGGCATTCCGTCTTTATTAACTAATGGAAAGATCGCTGCTTTAACCGGTGCAAGCTTTGGATGAAATCTTAAAACAGATCTAATCTCACCATTAACTTCTTCTTCATAATAAGCATCAATCAAAAATGCCATAAAACTTCTGCTTGCACCTGCGGATGTTTCAATGATATAAGGTATATATTTTTCTTTTGACTGCTCGTCAAAATATTTCAACGATTTTCCGGAAAACTTTTCGTGTTGTGATAAATCAAAATTTGTTCTGTTATGAATTCCTTCAATCTCGCCCCAGCCAAAAGGAAATTCGTATTCAATATCTGTTGCATCTTTTGCATAATGCGCAAGCTTATTTACCGGATGATCGTGATAACGAAGTTTGTCTGCTGTCATTCCCAATGATTTATACCATTCCAGCCTTAATATTTTCCAGTACTCATACCACTTTTTATCTTCATTCGGATTTACAAAATACTGCATCTCCATTTGCTCAAATTCTCTTGTACGGAAAAGAAAATTCTTTGTGTTAATTTCATTACGGAAAGCCTTACCAATTTGTGCAATGCCAAACGGCAGTTTTTGTCTTGCCGAGTTTTGCACATTTAAAAAGTTAACAAAAATTCCCTGAGCAGTTTCGGGACGCAAATAAACAACACTTCCGCTGTCTTCAACAGGGCCTATAAATGTTTTAAACATCAGATTGAATTTACGGGCATCAGTAAAAGTATTTGCATTTCCGCATTGCGGACAGTTCAATTTTGAAAGCAATGTTTTACCGACCTGCTCATCCTCTAATAAAACATTAAACGGATCTTCATCGCCCGGATTTTTAATTATGTCTTCAATCTTATTTAAAACTTCTGTGTTATCCTTAAAATCATTTTTTAATTCTGTTAAAGCTTTTTCTTTTTTCTTTTCGTTTATCGAATCACCCAATACATCAAGGCGGAAACGGGATTTACATTGTTTACAATCTATCATCGGGTCAGTAAAATTTTCAACATGACCGGAAGCCTCCCAAACTTTCGGATGCATAAGAATTGAAGCATCAAGTCCTTCAACATCATCACGGTAGGTCATAAATTTCCACCACTCTTCTTTGATGTTTTTGAGAAGTTCAACTCCAAGCGGACCATAATCCCAGCAGCCGTTTAAGCCGCCGTAAATTTCACTTGATTGAAAAACGAATCCTCTTCTTTTGGCAAGAGAAACAATATTTGCAACTGCTTCAGCAGGTTTTATTTTTTTATCACTCACAAAGCACCTTATTTATTATTCAATTTTTGTTTGTGAATATAATAAAACAAGAGGAAATTTTGATAAAATTTGTTTGTGAATTACTATCCATTACTTAGCTTTGAAGTGATAAATCAATATATTTTAAAAGTCACATCAAAAACACTGATGAATTATGTTTAAAAAATTTTTACCTAAAGAAGAAAAGTATTTCGAAAACTTCAAAGAGATGATATTTCATATTGAAGATATGGCAAGATATGCCGTTAAGATATTCGAATTTGAAGATGTTCAGTCATATATTTTAAAAATGAAACCTCTTGAAGAATTATGCGACGAGATTACTTATAAAATTACGCATCGGTTAAATAAAACTTTTATCACTCCGTTTGACAGAGAAGATATATTTGCATTAACAAAAAGACTTGATGATATAAGCGATATGCTGCTCGGTGCAACCGTAAGAGTAGAGACATTCCATATTGATAAAAAAATTGACTACGCTGATAAATTAGCTGCAATAATTCACAGCCAGGTAAAAGAACTTGATGTTGCTATTCAGGACCTGAAGGTTAAAAGAATTAATGAAATGAAAACTGTTAAATCTCTTGAAAGAGAAGCTGACCGTGTCTATCAGCAGGCAATTAAGGAATTGTTTGAGAAAGAAAAAGATGCAATCGAGTTAGTTAAGAAAAAAGAAATTATTGACTTACTAGAAGATACTTCTGATAAATGCCAATCTACTGCAAACGTAATATTATCAATATTTCTAAAGAACGCTTAAAGAAAATTTTATGGAAATTGTAATACTGATTATCGTTCTTGCTCTTGTATTTGATTTTTATAATGGGATGAATGATGCTGCAAACTCTATTGCCACGATTGTTTCTACAAGAGTATTAACACCTTTGCAGGCTGTAATCTGGGCTGCTTCTTTTAATTTTATTGCTGCTTTTATTTTTGGTGTGCACGTTGCAACAACAATAGGAACAGGTATTGTTGATGTAAATATTGTTGATAATTTTGTTGTGCTTTCAGGTTTAATTGGAGCAATTTTATTAACTGCAACTGCAACTCACTTAGGTTTACCAATTAGTGTTTCTCATGCAATAATCGGCGGTTATGGCGGAGCAGCAATTATTAAAGCCGGTATTGGAGGATTGATAATCAGCGGATACACAAAAGTAGTGATATTTATTTTTCTTGCCCCGATAATCGGATTGATTATGGCACTGATTTTTTCCATTATCACAATGTGGATCGTTAAGGATATGAATCCACGCAAGGTCGATAAACAATTCAGAAATCTGCAGTTAATATCTGCGGCAATATACAGTTTAAGTCATGGTTCCAACGATGCTCAAAAAACAATTGGAATAATTACTATTGCGTTATTTACAAACGGAGTAATTGGTTCCACATTTTACATCCCCACGTGGGTAATAATTTTAAGCTATGGTTTTATTGCTCTTGGTACCTTAGTAGGCGGATGGAAAGTTATTAGAACTTTAGGTATGAGAGTTACAAAACTTACTCCGTTCAGCGGTTTCAGTGCCGAAACATCTGCCGGATTAACAATTATCGGTGCAACATTATTAGGCGTTCCTGTTAGTACTACGCATACCATCACAGGTTCTATTATTGGTGTTGGTGCAATAAAAGGATTTTCTGCTGTACGATGGGGAGTTGCAAGAAATATTTTATGGGCATGGGTTCTGACAATTCCGCTTTCGGCAATCTTTGCTATGGGAACTTATGAACTTATAACTTTTGCAGCAGGTCTTTTCTAAAAATTATTTTAGCCGCTAATACATCTTTTAAGATTGTTTAAAAAGTCATTTACTGCAATGTGATATTTCATCTGCTGTAACAAAATCTTTTTAACAATAAACTACTGCCGATAAATATCCTACTACTTCTGATTTATCGCCGGTTATGTCACCTGAATCACTTCGGCTAATTACTAAAGATTTGTTTATATTTTTTAATGATGCAGCTTTCATCATTGCAGCAATCGGACCGCCTCCGCAGGCTTCACATTTTTTATTATCAAGATCTTTCAGTAACTGCTCAAAATCAAATTCATTAATTCTCTTTTCAATAACTGAATCAAGAACATTTGCTTTTTCTGAATCATAAAAGTGAGACATATCTGAGCTTGCTACAACAAGAGTATAATCATCAGCAGCAAAAGCTATTCTTTCGGCAAGATGATCTATAAACATTTTACTTTGATCACCCATAACAACAGGAACAATCTTAAAATCTTTTAATACGGATTGAAGAAACGGAATCTGAACTTCCAAAGCATGCTCTTTTCTGTGCCCCTGGATTCCTCTGAAAATAATTTTACTGTTTTCAATAAGTCTTTCACTCATTGGCTGGTCTATTTCAACAATACCTAACGGCGTTTGGTAAGCATCGCCATCATAAATTGAAATACCTGAAAAATATTCTGAGTGGCTTGGAGAAATTATAATTACTGTTTTATAATTTTTCTCTTTTAAAAGATTATAAACGTACGCGGCAGTTTTACCTGAATAAACATAACCGGCGTGGGGAGAAACTATACCAAAAATTTTATTAAAAGATTTTTCTGTTTTTGCAGACTGTAGTAATAATGAAATATCCTTCTGTAATTTTTTCTTATCGGCAGAATAAAAATATCCTGCAACCTGCTGATGCCTGATTTTCATATTAACTCTCCCTTCCTTCTTCAGAAAATATTTCTGCTGTAAAGACTTTAATCTTTAACATTCTTTCCTTCCAGAATTCTCTGTAAAAACCTGCTTTGCTGCAAAGAGCGGAAAGAAATTCATCACGATTCATTTTATGTTCTGATGCAACCTGCGGAAGCAGCAATCCCCCGCTGTCTTCATCTAAATACAAACCATGCGTACCGATTATAATTTCTTCATAATTATTAATCTTAGTAAACTCAGAAAGAATGGATATCTCAATAATAATTTTTTCTAATTCGTTTTTTTTAACTGCAGAAAATCTCGGATCGTTAACGGCAGCGTGTACAGCAGCAGAACTAACCGTTTGAAACAATGGTTCACTTGCTGCAATATATCCGATACAGCCACGTAACTTTCCGTCGATTGTTAAAGTTACAAAGGCACCGTATTTTTTTTTCAGTAATGGAAATTTATTGTAATCCGGTTCTTCCGGTTTTCTGCCATCAAATAAAGAACTAATTGATTGGCGGGCAGCTTTAAGCAGGATCTCTTTTTCTTCTGATGAAATATTCATATTATTTTAATATTTAAAGTCATCACGAATGAAGTGAAGTTATTTGCTGAATATAATTTTCTCTAAGGACTTTACTGCAATCGCAATAACATATTTATATAATTTTATAAACTAATAACTTTGTCTTATCAACAATCAAAAAAAGAAAATTATCTTTAATAAAAAAAGATTCCGGCATTAAGTTAACTAAATTTTTATCTAAAGTTTTTTCCAGAACAATTTTATCTTTTATCAGATTGTAAGCAAAGAAAATATTATTGAGTGAATTATTTCTGCTTACTTCGTGAAAGCTGTATAAAAGCAGATCATTTATTTTCAGAAAACTTATTTCGCCTTTAATAACTCTGCTGTTTATTAAATCCTGAAGATGTTTTTCATAACTTTCGGTTACATCATCATTACGGTTATAGTATGATGGAAATAAGTAATTCTGTTTCCAGAACTCCTCATCAGCTTTTTCTTTTATCTGTTTTATAATTGAAACATCAGTTCCTAAATCATCTATAACATTACCAGTCAGATAATCAAGAGAGTAATAAACACTTGACTCAAATCCCTGTTTAAAACAATAAATCTTATCCTCGTAAACAGATGAAAATTTATACAAGTCATTTTTCCAAAGTATGGTTTTAGATTTTATATCAAATGCAATTATGCTTTTATGATCAGGCATATCCGGTTTACCATACAGATGAAAGTAAATGATATTCTTGTAAATTGCTTCAATACCGCACCAGTTCTTTTCATCAAGCTGAAACTTATTAAATATTTTATTTCCTGATTCAATATCAAAACAACTGAAAAAAACTTCTTTAGAAACCGTATCCCTTACTTCTACAACAAATT
>JAVEUY010000102.1:0-8145 GCA_034005315.1 Ignavibacteriaceae bacterium
TAGAATCTTGAAATTATCTTTAGCGATGAGGAGGCGAAAGTGGTTTGAAGGAATTTGGTCTAGTACAAATCTTTTCAGTTGGCCGTTTGTTGCATCAAAAATAAATTTCTAATGACAAATCCGGGATTAATGCAAATAATATCATGATAATGGCATGATTTTGAATATTTATTTTTAATAAGACTGCAAATCATTTTTTAGTAAATATAAATTGTAACAAAAAAAATTTATTTATAGGTTTGCGCTATCAATTAAAAAAGGAAAATGAATCAAGCCGTAAATAAATATTACATCTGTTTTCAAAAGAAACTCCAGACTGTTTTAGAAAGGAGAATATTTCTTAGCTGATTAGTTTTCTCTTTTCTCTTTATCTCCTCTTTTAACAGTTCCGGTTTCTTCCATAAAACACAATAAAAAATCCAATAATCATTCACTTGAAAGGAATGCCTATGAAGCAAACTCTGTGATTTTTATTATCAATTAATCATAAAGAAAGGAGCCTGAATGTAAAGACAAAAGAAAAATCAAAGTAAATATTTTCAATAACAAAAAAGAAATGGGAATCAATATGATATCAGAAATCATTTCCTTCCAGAATCTGGGAGTAATATCGGTCGTTGAGTTTTCAACAAAAAGAGTTAACACAATTGAATATATATCAGGATCAAATGCAATAAAGCATAATTTTATTGAAGTAAAAGAAATAAGTCAAACGGGCTCAGTTAATAATCTTATCATTCACAATAACTCTGATAAGTATATATTTTTTTCTGACGGAGATATCTTATCGGGTGCAAAACAAAACCGGATATTTAATACATCAGTTTTTATAGCTCCTAATACAACTAAAAGCATTCCGGTAAGCTGTGTTGAACAAGGCAGATGGCGTGCAGTTTCTAATAAATTTTCTGAAACAGATTATAATGCACCGATTTATTTAAGGGCTAAAAAATCTGTACAGGTTGAAAGAAATCTTGAAAGAGGAACGGGACATTTTGCAAACCAAGGTGAAATATGGAAAGATGTAAATTATCACTGCCTTTATAATACTGTTTACTCCCCTACTTCAAATCTGTCTGATGTTTTTGAACAAAAGAGAAATATAATTGAAGATATTACAAGGGAAATAAAACCATCAGAAAAAGCAAATGGTGTTGCAGTCTTTATAAACAGGAATCTGCTTGAGGTTGAAGTCTTTAACAGAAATGATATCTATTCGGAATATTTTTTAAAAATCCTGAAAGGTGCTGGCAGTGAAACAATAAACCTCAGACCGGATGAAAAGAAATTAGGTGAGGCTGAAGCAAAGTATAAAACAAATGATTTCTTCGATGAACTTGAAAACAGAAAATATAAAGTTTATCCGGGTGTTTGTTCAGGTACTGAAAAAAGATACGAATCAGATCAACTATCTGGATTGGCATTAGAATTTGAAGATCACTTAATACATTTAGTTATGATGAACCTGGCAAAATAAAGATGTGAATAAAAAAAGGGCAGCTTTGTGCTGCCCTTGATTAATTTTATTTAGCCGGTATTGCAATAATAAGTTTTAATATTTTTTAGCTGACAATCCCATTCAACCCTTCTGCTATTTCCTTAAAACCTGCTAATCCTGCTTCAATATTTTCTATAATTTCAAGTGCAAGAGTATCAGGTTCTGGAAGATTATCCATATCAGCGAGACTTTCATCTTTGAACCAGAAGATATCAAGATTAGTTTTGTCTCTTGCAGCAATCTCATCGTAAGTGAACTTTTTAAATCTTTCAGTTTCTTTTCTCTTGAATCTGTTTTTCGGATTGAAACACTCAACAAAATCTTTCAGATCATCATACTTGATCAGCTGTGTTTTTAGAGTAAAGTGTATGTTTGTTCTGAAATCATAAATCCACACTTCTTTTGTCCATGGAGTTTTTGCTGCTGGTTTGTTATCAAAGAAAATTACATTTGCTTTTACACCTTGTGCATAAAATATTCCTGTTGGTAACCGCAGAATTGTATGCAGATCTGCTGAATCGAGCAGTCTTTTTCTTACTGTTTCACCAGCACCGCCTTCAAACAAAACATTATCAGGAACAACCACAGCAGCTTTGCCATCAGCTTTTAACATTGACTGGACGTGCTGAACAAAATTCAACTACTTGTTTGAAGTTGTCGTCCAGAAATCCTGTCTTTCGTAAGTGAGTGTTTCTCTGCCTTGAGTTCCCTCTTCATTAGTTATAGTAATACTGCTCTTCTTTCCGAATGGCGGATTAGTTAAAACATAATCGAATTTTTCTGAAGGTGCAGCTAATAAACTATCAGCTCTTTCGATTGGCGGTTCACTGTTTAAATCACTGATATTATGCAGATACAAATTCATCAGGCATAATCTTGCTGCATCGGGAACAATTTCCCAGCCGCTGAAAGTCTTGAACTTCAAATATTCTTTCTGTGCTTTATCTAATTTGTAATTCTTTTTGTCTGAAATAAAATCATAAGCAGCAAGAAAGAATCCACTTGTTCCACAGGCAGAATCCGCAATAGTTTTGTGCGGTTCTGGTTTTATACATTCTACCATTGCCTTGATAAGTGCTCTGGGAGTAAAGTATTGTCCGGCACCTGATTTTGTATCTTCAGCATTTTTTTCAAGCAGTCCTTCGTAAATATCGTCTTTAACATCTGCACCAAGCACAACCCATTTTTTATCATTTATTAATTAAATCAGTTTGTAAAGTTTTGCCGGGTCCTGAATTTCATTCTTTGATTTGAAGAATATCTCCCTGATCATTCCTCTTTCTTTACCAAGCTCTGATAGAATTTTTATATAATGAACTTCAAGTTCTGCTCCGCTTTTGTTAAGCAGACTTTCCCAGTTAAGATTTTTCCCATCGGGGCAAGTAGGAATATTTATTTTTCTGCTGTATGGCGGCTTTGAATATTCATCTGCCATTTTAAGAAAGAGCAGATAAGTAAGCTGTTCAAGATAATCGCCGTAGCTTACACCATCATCTCTTAATGTGTGGCAGTAATTCCATACCTTTGAACTATTGATGCTGTTGTCATAATTTAATCATAAATTATTTTTGGTAAAGAGTTTCAGATATTCTTCAAAACTAAACAATCTATATCTTTTACCTCCGGTAATCTCTTTAAGAATTCCAAGATTAATAAAATCCTGAATTAAAGAATTAGCTGTTGCCGGTGTGATTTTAAGAAATTCTTTTACATCGTTAGAATTAATAATCGGATTTGAATAAAGTTTATTCATTAGGTCTTTAGCTTTCGGGAGCTTTTTCCCAAGATTGACAATTTTTTCATTCTCAATCCTGTCTTTCAATTCCAATATTCTCTGAAATGTTTCCGAACCTCGTTTACTTGTTTCAATAACTGCAACGAGAAAGAATTTAATCCATTGAGCCATATCATTTTTAATTCTTACAATATTCAGATTATCGTAATAAATTGTTCTGTGCTTTTCAAAATAATCCGATAGATAGAGAGTAGGTTTCGAAAGCACTCCTGATCCCACTAGCTGTAAAGTAATCAACAGTCTTCCGATTCTTCCATTGCCATCAAGAAACGGGTGAATAGTTTCAAACTGGTAATGTGCAATTGCTGCTTTTATCAATTGAGGTACATTAATATTTTCATTATGTAAAAATTTTTCCAGGTCACTCATCAGTTCATTAACCAGTGTGTGCGGGGGAGGAATAAAAACTGCATCATTAATCGTGGCACCGCCAATCCAGTTCTGACTGGTCCTGAACTCTCCCGGAGTTTTGCTTTCTCCTCTGACTCCCTGCATTAAAATTTTATGCGATTCTTTCAATATTCTTGTTGATACAGGAAGTGTTTTTAATTTTGAGATTAAGTGGTTCATTGCCTGAATGTAATTCTGAACTTCCTGCCAGTCGTCTCTTTTTTCCGGTTGAATATCATCATCTTTCAGTAATGCTTCTTCCAATTCGGTTCTTGTTCCTTCTATCCTGCTGGAATTGGTTGCTTCTTTTACTATGTGCATCCTGATAAAAATATTTACATCCGGAACATAAAGCGAGAATGCATTTAAACTGCCAAGACTCAAACTCGCCTCTGATAGAAGTGAGTTTATCTTTGCATTATTCCATACCCATTCGTGGTTTATTTTACCAGGGATGAAGCTTTTATATTTATATTCCTGCTGATATTTTCCGGCTTTGAAATCTTCAATTTTCATCAATAATCCTGCTTTTATCTAAAATTAGCTATTCGCTTATTTTAATTTAGTGCTTTTTCCTAAAATTAACCAAATCTTATTTTAATTAAGAATGAATAATTAAAAATGAATAATTATTTCTTTTTAGAAGATTTTAAAATGGAGTTGAGCAATTTTAGTAATTCTTCACAATCATTAAGAATAGATTTCCCTAAATTTTTATCAAGATAATTACTATCGATAAGTAGTCTGATCCAATAATGAGTTTCTCTTGATTCTTTTAATGCAATTTGAAGTTTGGAAATAAAATCTGCTTTTGATTGACTGCCAATTGCTTCTTCTACATTAGCTCCAATACTGGTTCCGCTTCTTAATATTTGTTTTGATAATACAAATTCTTTCTTCTCTTCAATTAAATATTTATAAAGTTTGATAACTCTTAAAGCGAACTTGTAACTTTTAATTTGAATAGGGTTTTCAGTTTTCATTCTTCTATTCTTAATTATTCATTGTTACTTATTAATTTGCCGCTGAATGCCTGGCTCAAAAAACTTTGCCTTAGTTGCGTTAATTTCTACTGTTAATCAGATTGATAACCACTTTAACTATTGTATCCATTTCTTTAGCATTACTCTCAGCAATCATCAGGCATAATGCAACCAGAGCATTGTCAGCAATTCTTTTTTCACCTCTTTTACTATATAAATATTTATTCCTGTCCAGGTACATTAAAAATAATGCTGCAGCAATTCTTTTATTTTCATCTACAAAGGAATGATTTTTTATCGTTAGATAAAGAAGCATTGCAGATTTTTCTTCGATGCTTGGATAAAGTTCTTTCTTATTGAACGTCTGATATAATGTTCCAACTGTGCTTTGGAATGATTTGTCTTTTTCTTTTCCAAATAAATCTGAGCTGCTGAATTTTTTCCTTAGACCTTTTATCAACTCAATAGAATCTTTATAATTTATCTTATACTCTTCTTTTTTCTTAACTTTAATTATTTTCAGTTTTTTGTGATCATACTGATCAAGTATATCAAGTGCATAAGTATAATCTGTAATTACTTTAAGAATGCCGGAGAATTCATCCTGCTTTAATTGATAACTATTCGCTACCTTCTTAAAAATCTCCAATGATTTTTCTAATTCTTTTACTTTTTCATTCTGTTCTTTCAGTCTTTTCTCATTTAATGCATATCCTTTTACAAGATATTCTTTAAGCACTTTATTTGCCCAAATACGAAACCGTGTTGCTCTGCGGGAGTTTACACGATATCCAACTGATAATATTGCATCCAGGTTATAAAACTTTGTTTTATATATTTTACCGTCTCTGGCAGTTCGTTCCAAAATGGAACTAACTGATTTTTGATTAAGTTCGCCTGACTTAAATATATTTCCAAGATGCTTTGTAATTGCTGGTCGTTGTGTTCCAAACAGAACAGCTATCTGATCTTGTGTTAACCAAACCGTTTCTTCAGAAACCTGGATATCAAGTTCTATTTTACCATCAACCGTTTTATATATTACAATTGATTCTTTATTCATTTTTTCTATCAATTCTTTAGACACTTCCTTTTAATTAATTTTTCTGTCATAAGCAGTATGTACATTTTTTGCACATTGCTTTATAAAAATAATAATACTTTTGTGAACTTGCAGGAGTTTCTTACTGATTGAAATTATATCAGATTACAATAAAAAAACAATCTTCGGCTTTAGCTAAATATTATCTTGGACTAAAGTCAGATTGAGTTTGGCTTTTCTAATAACCCCGGACTAAAGTTCAGGGCTAGTCAAATCAATTTTCCGGAGCTATTGCTTGATAACCTGAGCTGAAGCCCGATTAGTTTAGTTCTTCTTTCTTGGCAGACAAACATGAAATTGAAGATTATCAGTTAATTAAATAAATTTATAAAGGCATAGATTATAAGGATGGACTTAATAATAATAAAAAACCCCAAACATTTTATTTTGGGGCTTTTAATGAGCTGGTGAACGGATTCGAACCGCCGACCGGCTGATTACAAATCAGCTGCTCTACCAGCTGAGCTACACCAGCGTTTATTTTTGTGTGCCAAAAATAGTATTTATTTTTTTGTTGTGCAATTCTTTATTTAAGCTAACTTAACTCAACCTGCGAATTAAGTCCAAAATTGCCGGCTTCATCATATAACCTGAATTGCACCATTTTCTGTCTGATTTTCTTTATCAATTCAAATGTTAATCCATTAAATTCAAATTTTTCTCCAACATCTAATATTTTACCTGATTTATCAGCTACAAATCCTGCAATAGTATTATACTCATCAGATTCTTCCAGTTCAAAATTAAATGTATCATTAAATTCATCTATAAACATCGAACCTAAAACATAAAATTTACCATCGTGCAATTTGCTGTAAGTATGGATTTCACTTTGTGTTTTATCTTTTATCTCTCCAACAATTTCTTCAAGTATATCTTCTATCGTTACAACACCTTCAGTGCCGCCGTATTCGTCTGTTACAATTGCGATTTTTTCTCCCTGCTTCTGCATATCCTTTAATATTTCTGAAATAAGTTTTGTTTCGGGAACAAAGCAAGCAGGACGTATCAAAGATTTAATGTTAATATTCTGCTTTTCAATTATTGCACGCATCAGATCCTTGGCATGCAGGATTCCGACAATATTATCCAAAGAATTTTCGTAAACCGGAACTAATGTGTGTCCCGATTTAAGTATTGAGTTTATATTTTTTTCATCTTCTTCATTTAAATTAACAGCAATCATTTCTGTTCTCGGAATCATCACTTCATCTGCTTTCAGATCATTAAACTCAAAAATGTTTTCTATTATTTCCTGATCTGCTTCATCAATAGTACCTGATTTTACTCCATCCGAAATAATATCAAGTATTTCATCTTCTGTCGGGCGTTCTTGTGAAAAGTTTATCTTCTCTTTAAAAGGCAGTAAGATCAGATTACTTATTGCTGTAATACCTTTAGTAATAAATTTTAATGCTTTTGATAAAAGCAAAATAATTTTGATGGATTTTTTGCCAATAGTATCCGAGTAGCGGTAAGCAATTGCTTTAGGAACAAGAACATTAAAAACTAAAATAATAGTTGTGATTACTATTGATGTTATAATGATGGTTATAGCTGTATCTGAATAATTGTATGAACCGGTAAGTGTTAGAGCATGATTATAAATCCAGCTTGAAAAAATAAAATAACCCAGTATTGATATTATAACAATTAAAAATTTGGAAGTAAGCTGAATACTGCTATATACCTGCTCTTCATTTTTGTTTAATTCTTCAAAGTATGGAACATCTTTATCCTGCTTTTGTTTAAGCTCTTCAATTTTTGATTCACCAAACGAAGCTAATGCAATTTCTGCTGCTGAAAGAATAAAATTAATAAACAGTAGCAGTAAAAATACAAGAACCAATTCCATTAAAAGTTTATTATCCTTCTGTTGTTATTAGATACTACAAAGATAATAGCATTATTATAAAATTACATTACAAATTTTTGATTATTATGTTATTTTAAGGTAATCATTATAAATTTATTAATAGGATGAAGCCAAAACAAATTAAAATTAAGGATAAAACTGATTTATCAATAACCTGGCAGGATGATAAAGTAACAATTATACCGTTAAAATATCTTAGGGATGAATGTCCCTGTGCAAGCTGTAAAGGAGAAACTATTTTGCTAAGAACTTACAGACCGCCGAAACCAACTATCTTTTCAGAGAATATGTATAAAATATCTGATATTAATATTGTCGGAGGTTATGCAATTCAGATTAAATGGAAAGACGGACACGATACAGGTATTTATTCTTGGGAATATTTAAAAACACTTGAAGACGGAATGGATAATAACTCCGAACAAAAGTATAACAAACTTTTATGATCTCTAAAAATGACCTGAAATATTATTCCTCTCTGCTTATTAAAAAATACCGGAT
>JAVEUY010000002.1:0-38892 GCA_034005315.1 Ignavibacteriaceae bacterium
AGATTAAGGTCTGGTCGCACGCCGTGTGCGTGCGTGGATTGAAACCATTATGGAATGGCACTTTAAAAGTGCTTGGTCTTGTCGCACGCCGTGTGCGTGCGTGGATTGAAACTTTGAAAGTATAGCTAAAGAAAAATCCTGATTGCGTCGCACGCCGTGTGCGTGCGTGGATTGAAACCATAGATGTAATCTAACCTGGAAGAGCCAGTGCTGTCGCACGCCGTGTGCGTGCGTGGATTGAAACCATAGATGTAATCTAACATGGAAGAGCCAGTGCTGTCGCACGCCGTGTGCGTGCGTGGATTGAAACTTTTGAACAGCTCTATTGTTTCAAAGTTGTTAGTGTCGCACGCCGTGTGCGTGCGTGGATTGAAACTGTCACTGGGTCAAATCCGTCAAAGAAAAATGAGTCGCACGCCGTGTGCGTGCGTGGATTGAAACTTAAGCAGTGAAACAAGCAGACTAAATAATAATGTCGCACGCCGTGTGCGTGCGTGGATTGAAACTTCGAAATCAAGCGCAGTAACATTCCGCAATGCAGGTCGCACGCCGTGTGCGTGCGTGGATTGAAACTGCACTTTTGATATTATCAGTTGCATATCAGACCGTCGCACGCCGTGTGCGTGCGTGGATTGAAACCAAATATTTTTACATATTATTAGTATGGTATATAGTCGCACGCCGTGTGCGTGCGTGGATTGAAACCAGTTTGAGAAGATAACTCCGCCAATTTTGTTGTCTCTGTGTCTAAAAGTTGTTTTTCAATTTTTCATAATATATTTCTAAGTAGTCGGCAAACACTTAGCCTAACTAATCGCCGTAAATATCGCTTAAGAATTCAAACAAGGTTTTTCCCTGCGGAATATCCTTTAGCTGAATATCAAAGTCAGCCATTATCTCTGCAAATGCCCGGGAAACTCTTTCATCATCACAATTTGAAAATAAGACTACCATAAATTTTTTTGCAGGATTGTGATAAACTATATTATGAAATCCTGTGCTTTCACCCGAATGAAAATATGCTGTGCTTCCGTCAGCTTCATTTGCTATAAACCATCCATATCCGTAGCTAAGTCCTTTTTTAATATTTGCGTGCGGCTTTAAAGGATTCACCTGGTCATCATTAAATTGCTGTTTCCATAATGACATTATCCACTGCTGATATTCATTCAGTGAAGTATAAACAGAGCCATCACCCATCGTAGCACTGGTTATACTTTGATCAGCAAAAAGCCATTGATTATCTTTTAAGTGATAACCATAAGCCCGCTTAAATATTTCTTTATCCTTTTCGTAAATAACCGAATGTTTCATATCAAAGGGAATAAAAATATTTTCACGGATAAATTCCGGGTACGAAAGACCTGAAACTTTTTCTACAATCTGTGTTAACAGACAAAATCCTGTATTGCTGTATTTATATTGTGAACCAGGCGTAAAGTATAAACTGTCTGAACTGCTGATAAACTGCAGAACATCCGCATCAGAAATTTGTTCTTTCTGATCTTTTGGAATAAGTGATTCATAATCAAATAAACCGGAGGTATGTGTAAGCAGATTTTTAATTGTTACTCCGGCAGCAAATTCAGGCAGCGAAGGAAGATACTTAATAACAGCATCGCCGATGTTTAGTTTCTTTTGGCTTTGAAGAATTAAAATACACATTGCTGTAAACTGCTTGCTTACAGATGCCATTCTGAAATGAGTATCGGGAAAAATATTTTCATTGCTTCCGGTATTTGCAATGCCATAACCTTTGCTGATAAGAATTTTATTATCCGAAACAACAAGCAAAGCTGCACCGGGGATATCTTCCGGGTATAGTTTTTTCATTACACCATCAAGTTTTTCTGGCGTAATATTGTTTTGGCATTGTGCTGTAGTCATAAAAATTATAAAGTAAATAAAAATCAGTAACTCTGAAGCTGCAAAAATATTTTTTTTGGTAATGATAAACACACTCCTTTTATCTTTTAAATATTCTGAAAATCCGCCTGGGTGAAAATATAAACCGGTAGTCAATTATAAAAGAAGCAATAATATTAAAGTATTTTCTGAATTTATTCCATAAATTAAATTTCATAAAATCTGTTTTTATTAAGGGTCAGGAAAAATTATGAACAAAACAATTACAATTTTCGGAAGTGCACTTCCGGTTGATGGTGATGCACAATATAACTTTGCCTATGAACTTGGCGCTGCTTTAGCTAAAGCAGGATTTAAGATTTGTAACGGCGGTAATAAAGGCATAATGGAAGCAGCTTCAAAAGGTGCTTTTGATAATGGCGGATTTATATATGGAGTTACTGTTGATCTCTGGACTGTTAAACCAAATCCGTTTATAACTGCTGAAGTAAGAGAAAGTAAACTTTTTAACAGAATCGAAAAACTTCTTGAGCTTGGCGATGCTTATGTTATTCTTCAGGGAGGAACCGGAACTTTACTGGAGTTTGCCGCGGTTTGGGAGTATGCAAATAAAAATCTTCAGAAACCTAAACCGATTATATGTCATTCTGAAATGTGGAAAATAATTTCTGATGCAATGAACGAACAATTAAAATCAGAAAACCGTAATACTGATTTGGTTAAATACTGCAGCTCTGTTAATGAAATTGTTGAATATCTTTTAAAGACAGTTTAATCTCTTCTCAGAACGAATGTTGTTTTATCTCTTGTTGCAAACAGAACTGCCTTTATCTTATCATAAAATCTTTCAGACTTAATTTCTTTTAACCAGGTTTTTAAATAACCTGATTCTTTGTAATATAAAACAGTCAGTTTGTGTTGTAAAAAAGATTTTCTCAGATCAGATTTTGAAAAAGAAAACGGATGTCCCCGGTCAAATTTAACCAATTCAATTGCGGTTCTGATAAATTTTCCCCAAATATGATAAGTGTTCTGGCGGAAGTAGATAATGCCGCCGGGTTTTGTTACGCGTTGTATTTGTTGAAACACTTTTTTCGGATCTTCGCAATGATCAAGTACATTATCCATAATAATCAGATCAAAAAGATTATTCTCAAATGCAATTTCTTCGGCTTTGATGCTGTAATATTTAACCTGTTTATCTCTTATCCGTGTAAACTTTTCTATTGATGAATAAATATTTTCAAGCGGATCAACAGCAAGACGATAATCGCTTTTTAAGTAAGTAATTATTCCGGCAGCACCGCTTCCGATTTCAAGTATATGTGTGTTTGATTCAATTTTCAGATAAGGCTGTAAGATTGCAAGCATATCTTTTGCAAATCTCTCATAAAATTCCAAATCAAGCTCATCGGCTTTTGAAGTCCACCAGTTTCTTTCATAATCCTGGGCGAGCTCCCATCTGTCTTTAGTTTTCATTTACAAACGCATTAATTTTGTTTAATACCATATCAACACTCAGCTCTTTTATACACTTAAATTTTACATCAGTCCTGGAACAGGTAAGTGGTTTTGGTGAATAGAAAAAACAAGGTGAGCATTCCAGGTACAGTGAAGCGATTTTATATTCTGTTTTCCATGGATGAATGTAATATATATTGGTCGGACCAATAATGGCTACAACTTTTAACCCAAGAGCAGAAGCAATATGCATTAAAGCCGAATCGTTGGTAACAAATAAATTGCATCGTTTCATTATTGCGATGCTTTGTAAAAATTTTTCTGTTTTAATTATAAAAGATTTTTCCGAGCAGATCATTTTATTTATTGATTCTTTCAGTTCATCTTCTTCGGGTCCTCCGAATAAAAATATTCCGGCATTTTTATCCTGAATTAATCTTTTACCAAGCGCTGCAAATTTTTCAGGTTCCCATCTTCGTTTGATATGATTTTTTAATGTTGCACATCCCGGATGAAAGCCAACAACAAAATCTCCCGAAGCAATATTGTTTTCTTTCAGATAATTTTCAGCAAACAGGTTATCATTGCCGGAAAGAAAAATCTGCAGTGCAGGTTCTTCCTCAAACTTTTTGTTTAATAGTTTCTCGATCAGTCTGATATTTGTTTGAACATTGTGTGTCTGATCGTTTTCTAAAACCGTTATATTGTTCAGCCATCCAAGCTCCCGAAAGTTCATCCGCAGATATTTAACTCCGGCTCTTTGTTTGGCACCGATTAAAAAATTGATGATATTATATTCTTTCCTGTTGGAAGGATAAACATTGATAGAAGCGTCGTATTTTTTTCTTAAGGAAAAAACAAACTTTAACGATTTGAACAAGCCTTCTTTAATAAAATCAAAATGAATTACATTGTTAAGATCAGGATTGTTCTGATAGATTTCTTTAGTTCCTTTGAACATTACAAGTGCATCAATCTGTGCCGAAGGAAGTGTCTGGCGGAGCAGCTTTAATGCAGGTGTAAACATTAGTGCATCTCCGATTCCTGATAATGCAAGGATGAGGATTTTCATATCTGCTTAATAATAATAAAGCTGTTTATAGGGTCTTAAATAATTAATGTCAGTCGTAATATTATGACAATGTCACGCTTCGAAAATCTAAGCGTGACAGTCAGGTTCTTAGAACAGTTTTAATAAAAATATTTTTATTGTGTTACTTTACTTGTATCCGGTTTTCCCTGAACAAGGTTTTTGTATTTTTCTATATTTGCACGCACACTCGGATCTTGCGGATATTTAGCTCCAAGTGTTTCCCAGATCTCTAAAAGCTTATTGTTTTTACCTTGTGTTTCATAAATATCGAGTAATATCCTGTAAGGATTATAATATGACTGAACATCATCCGGATCGGAATTAAGTCTTGCAACTGCTTGTCTTTCAACATCAGTGATAAACAGATCATATTTATCTTTGGCACCGGCACGCAGATACAGATTGCTTATTTCGTAAAGCAGCCCGTAATCCATCGGGATAAGTTTGTTAGGAAGTTTTTCTTCCATTGTATTTAAAGTATTTACAGCAAGATCGTTTTGTCCCTGTCCAAGATAGTAAAGTGTTAATCTTAAAAAGGCATTACGGTAATTCTGAACCATACGTTTGTGGTTGTCATCAAAGAAGATATTCGGATCATTCAGTCCGCGGAATTTAAATCCTGGCTGATATTCTTTGCTGTATCCCACCACCTCAGTTAAATTTGCTTTTAAAATATTTGGTTCAATAAACTCATCATTAGCAGATCGTTTTTCCGGCACAAGACGGAAAGCCATACCTTCCATTCTTAAATAGCTGCTTAGTCCTATCTTGCTGTCTTCAGAACATGTAACCGCAAAATAAATCGGTCTTTCCCAATTATTAGATTCAACGATTTCTTTAACCATAAGATCCTGCACGCGCACAGCTTTAACGTTGCCGTAATTAAGGGTTGGATTCATTGTCCAGCTAAGCTCACCTTTATTCAGCAGCGATGTATCTTTTATTCCAAACCGTTGAACAATATCATTGAAAGAAGCTGCATTACTCTGACCGGGAAGCGGGATTGTGAGATTTTTTGCAGTCCATTGAATTGGTCTTACTTGTTTTATCTGCTCATCGGTTAACCGCATTTTAATTTTTCCAACATTGTAAGGATCGTTATTCTTTAGCTGATTTATATACCAGTCAGTATTTAACAAGCTAAGATTTGCAACCTTAACATCTCGTCTTACTCCTTCAACATCCTGTAAATACCATAACGGAAATGTATCGTTATCACCGTTTGTAAATAAAACAGAGTTAGGCGCACAGCTTTGTAAAAGATTATATGAATAATCCCATGGAACCCAGTTGTTTGATCTGTCGTGAGTAAAATAATTTGCCTGCAGCATTCTTACAGGAATAAAAATAATTCCCAAAGCCAGCACAGCATAAGCAGCAGCATTCTTTAACGACGTACTTTTTAATTTTTCAGAAATTAAATCGATCAATCCTCTCATACCAATAGCAATCCAGATTCCATAAACAAAAAAAGCACCGACATAAAAATAATCACGCTCTCTTGGCTGAGGCTGCTGCTGATTTTGATAGAAAGCGGTTAAGTGACCCATCAGGATAAACATAATCATAAAAGCGCTCGCCATCTTCCAGTCTTTTCGGAAATGGAAATAAATTCCTATTAAACCAATGAGAAACGGAATACCAAATAAAGAATCTTTTGTTTCACCTCCGAAGTGAACAGCTAAAATCTTTCCAAAAATATTTCCAATAGAATTAAATGGTGCAATGTTTGCGCCTTTGTCCTGTTCCCAGCCTTCCCTGCCTGCAAAGTTCCACAACCAGTATCTTGTCATCATATGTTCCATCTGATAAGTATAAAAGAAATCTAAATCAGATGAGTAGTTTGTGTAAACAACCTGCTGGTGAGGTTCGGTTGCAAATCTTCTTTTAAATGTCGGGAAGTCTCCGTATTGCTCACGGTTAAGATATTTTTCAAGTTCTGTAAAAGTATTCGGATCGTTTTCATTCATTGGCGGCTGCTGATTGGATCTTATAATTACCATTGCAAAAGTCATAAATCCAATCAGAATAAAAATTGCGGACATAAATATAAGGTTCAGTGTTGGCTTGGATTCCCTTTTTGCATAGTAAACACCATAACCAAGTGCTGCAAAGATTGCTAAGAGAACAATAATCTCAACTACAAGATTATCACCTCCGATAGATGTCATTATTGCCGGCAAAAACTTAACAACACCCGGATATGTAGCAAACAATACAATACCGCCGATAATAAGCGGCATATAAAATGAGTTTCTGTTGAAAACTTTTTTCCAGAAAACACCCATTATAATTGCGCTTACTGCAACAAAAAACATTTTAAATCTGGAATCAAAAGCTTTGTATTCTTCAATAGTAGGAGATGACTGACTTTTTTCTCCTGCCCACCAAATAATTGCAATTAAAAGAATGATAGCGGCGTGAGCAAGAAAAATGTATCCTGTTTTTTTAAGGGCATCTTCATCATTAACATATTTTTTAAACATAATTATCATAACTACAGGTACTGCAGCAAGAACAGCCATCAGGTGTACGCCGGTTGCAAGCCCGAGCAGATATGCTATCATCAGAATATATTTTTCGCTGTCTGTTTTATCTGAGCGCTCATTCCATCTTATAATCAAATATGTAACTGCGCCAAAAAGGAATGTACTGAAAGCATAAACTTCTGCTTCAACACCATTAAACCAGAAAGTATCACTGAAAGAAAATGCCAAAGCTCCGATTGCAGCAGCAGCATAGGTTGTAACAGCATCAAAAAGATTGTCTGCTTTTTTACCCTTATAGTTTTCAATCAGCTTAACTGCAATCAAATACAAAAAGAGTATTGATAACGCTGATGAAAGAACGGATATCATGTTTACCCTGAAACCAGGATTTTCTCCGATCGGCAATTTGGAAAAGACATTACCGAGAATTAAAAAGAACGGTGTTCCCGGTGGATGCGGCACTTGCAGCGAAACAGATGCGGCTATAAATTCTCCGCAATCCCAAAAGGAAACTGAAGGCTGCACTGTTGAGAGCAGAACAAGAAATGAGATTACAAAAACAATTCCTGCAATAATTTTATTAAGCAGATTGAAATTCATTATTACCTCTGATTAGAATAGACTGAAAATTAAACTGTCACTTTTCAATTTGATTGAAAGCGGCAAAATAAAAAATTTCCCGTTATATCAGGCCAAGCCTGTTATGACAAGAAAATGTATTTTTTAAAACTAAATATTAAATCTGATTTTTAGACGATTAGTTTCCGGATTCGTTACTTTTCCTGAATAAATGATCATATTTTGATTTATCAACCGGCTTACAATATTTATCATACAATTCTTTTAACCTTTTCATAGAAACAGTATCAAAATCCTCATCGTCTTTTTGCCGTTTAACAAATATTTTATAATCCTCCAGTTCCTTTCTATCCATCCCGGACTCAAATTTTTTAAGATAATCCAGAAATTTTTGTTGGTCTCTGAAAGCCATTGAGGTTACCTTTTAGTTATACAAGCAAAATAATCAGCGCAAAAAATAAGCAATCTTTTTATGTTATAAAATGAATTAAATAAACAAATTTTTCTTCTCTTTAGATCTGACAAACGTTTACTTCTGACAAGTTTATTTAATTAAATATAAGTATTAAGAGGATTTCTGATGTGTTTTAATAAAAATTTTGCTTTGCGCTTAATTTTGACTTTGATGTTATTAATTCTAAGCAGTAAGTTTGAGATACATTTTTTCAGGAGTAAAAATGAAAAGCTTAATTCATTTCTTTACGTTGGTTTTACTGGCAGCCTCTCTTAACGCACAAGAAACACAAATTAGAAAAATCGCTCTATTACCACTTACTTCAATTGATGTAGATTATGGTTCTATGCAAACCTCGGAATCAATCCTGCGAATGGAGCTGAGTAATAATGAAAACATCAGTCTGATATCCAGAAACAAAATTATCTCTGTTATGAGTGATGAGATTTGTGAGGATGCAGATTGTGCAATAGAAATTGGAGAGAAGTTAGAAGTTCCTGAAGTACTGATTTGTAAGCTTAACCGGCTTGGCGAAAAAATTATAGTTCAATATCAACTGATTGATGTAAAATCAGGAAAAACTATCTTATCTGACAGAGCAACATCTGTAAGTCTTGAAGATCTTGATGCAGTGATGAAAAGAGTTGCAATCAGCGTATCAAGACTAAGCCCTTTTGATGCGAACCAGGAAGTTGGAAATATTGTTAAACAAGAATCTATTGAAACTTTAAGAAGAAAGGCGCGTTATAATTTTGGTGTTGGATTTGGATATTTATTTCCTACCGAAGGTTATGATGAAGACCATGAAAAATCTTTTACAATAAATGCATACTTCGATTATGAAATTCAGGATGTTGCTGCTGGAATGATGCTTGGTGCAAGAAATGGATTTGCAATAAATCTTTATGGAAATTATTTATTCAGCAAAACAGATATTTGTCCGTATGTTGGTGCTTCATTAGGATTTCATTGGGTTGCACACGAAAGTATGTTTTCTACAAATAATAAAGATGAGGATGGAATAGAACTTGGATTTAAAGGCGGTGTCAGGCTTTTCCATACATACAACTTTCAGATTTTTCTGCAGGGCGAGTATATAATGACATTTAATGATTACAATGACAAAGCCATTGTTTTTACTATTGGTATCTTATGATAAAACATATTGTATTCTGGCGCTTGAATGATAATGCCTATGGAAATGATAAAAAGACAAATGCAAAAATATTGAAAGAGAAACTGCTTGCTATGCAGGGGAAAGTTGATGGATTGATAAAAATAGAAGTTGGATTTGATTTCAGTAATGAAGATGATTCAGGCAATGTGGTTTTATATTCTGAGTTTACATCTAAAGAGGCGCTGCATCAATATCAGGTTCATCCTGATCATCAGGAAATAAAAAAGTGGCTTGGTGCAGTAAGATATGAACGCCGAGTAGTTGATTACGAGATTTAATTTTTAAAATTTCTCAACACTAATTCACTTGTTTCGTATAAGCCCCTGTTACAGGCTGGCGTTTTTGTTGTCGTGTTTAATGTTTGGTCTGTTGTGGATTGTGTTGTAATGCAGTCTGAATTGAAAATATGTTGTCGCTATGATAAAGACAACGGATAAATTTCTATCTTTGCAAGTTTTTAATCGTCAATGGCAAGAAGAAAAACAGTAAATAAAACAGGTATTTTAAGGGTTGAGAGTATTCCTTACCACGATGCTTGGGTGGCTTACAAATGTGTAAGTTGTCAAGAAATGAACTACGTTCAAGTCGGTCAGCAACTACTTACGCCCCAAGAAGCCATTGAAACTGCTGTTTGGAAATGTGAACATTGCGGTTATATCCATTCAAAAGAAACAGATTTGCCGTTTGATAATTGGGAAGAAGAATACAATAGTGCTGATTCTACAACTGCGTTACGTTTTTGGGAAGGATTTTTCCGAATTGCTACCGAACACCCTGAATCATATTGGAAACAATGCAATGTCTGCACAAGAATTTTGCCGTTCAATGCTTTCAGTAAACATTCGGGTTGGGGTCCATTAGAAAAGCAAATGGAATGTCGCAGTTGTAAAGGTGCAATTAATGCCGTTTTAAATCCAAAACGAACAAAAGAGCAATTACACGAATCTGCTGTTAGGCGAAGAATTGCCGATTTGTTTTTGGAAGAAGAAAACGAATCAATAGATTTCAAAGACTTGTTTAAAAGGTTTGACGGACGTTGTTTCAAAACAAAAGGGCCATTGGATATAAACAAACGTGATACTTGGGCTATTGACCACATTTTACCGTCAAAATATCTTTATCCTTTGAAAAAGGAAAATGCCGCTTTGCTTTCCCGAAGTGCAAACGAAAACAAATGTGATAAGTGGCCAAGTAAGTTTTATACAAACAACGAATTGATTGACCTTGCAAGAGTAACAGGTGCAAACATTGATTTGATTTCAAGTAAGCTCCCAATAATGAATCACAATATTGATGTCAATAAAGGTGTTGAACGTTATTTGCAAGTCCGAGAGAAGTCAGATTTACCAAAGCGTATCAAGGAAATCAAAAAGATTCTTCAAGTTTACGATTTGGTTGAAAATCTAACTGATGAAAATAAGAAGTTGTTAGGCTTCAAATAGCTTAAACAAGCACCAAATATTGGTGCGAAGTTACTGTTCCTTTATCTCTAATTCCGTGTGATTCGCAATGTTCAACGCTTTCATCAAATAAGTCAGCCGTTTTAAACCAACGTTTACTGATTTTTTGAAGTTCTTCCGCCATATCGCATTTTATGCTTTTTCCTAAATGCAAAACACAAACTCCGTCTTTTTTCAAACGTTCCTTTGATTGACGGAAAATGCTTCCGTAAATGGCAAAATCTTTTTTCTGTCTTTCGTCAACGAAAGAATTAGGCTGATATTTAAAATCTTTTTCAGACCAACCCGAAAACCAAATACGAATCCAATTAGCTAAATAAAATCTTGTGCTGTCAAAAAACGGTGGCGATGTAATTACAGCGTCCAAGTTATTTATTTCCTGTGGCCAAATTATGGTTGTGTCCTGATTAAAGATTTTTCCATTTTTAAAGTTCAAAGTCAATTCTTCATTGATTGCTCTATCAACTTTTTCAGTCAATTTTTCAATCAAACTTTTGTAAATAAATTCACCTGTTGGTGCATACGGCACAATCGGGTGCGACCTGCGACTAAGTGCATACGGTCTGTTTCCGTGCAATATGTGAAGTAACGAAGCTACAACCAACATTTCACTTGGCGTTTTGGGATAGTTCTCTTTTACAAATCTGCGAGCAAGCAAAATTTCTTTCAACGTGTTTTCTTCGTAGTATTCAGCAAGTGTTTTGTTGAAACCGAAAATTTGAGCTTCGCTCAATTCGTCTTTTGTGCATTTATTTTTTGAAATAAAATGTTGTAACGCATTGATGTAATTATAACTTTCTTCGGCTATCGGTGCTGAAACTTTTGCTTGAGAAATGTAATAAGCTGGCAAACTTATGTCAATGCCATAAGACATTTTTCCTGCTAATGCGGCTTCAAATGGTATTGTTCCAACACCGGAAAACGGGTCAAGCATTGAGCCGTTTTCGGGAACAAAAGTTTTTACCAAATGATGAGCTATCGCAGGTTTTAATTTGCCTTGATATGAGCAAAGCGAATGATTATTGTGTCCCCAATTTCTGCTTGAAAATGGCTCTTGTTGATGTGGAATAACGGTTTTAAACTCTTTCCAATTCGTGTCCCAAAATGCAGGTTCTAAATCGTTAATGTGTTTGCCATTTTTGTAAGTGTATTGAAAAACAAGCAACGATTGCGTAAGGATTTCCTTGTTTTTAGACCGCCTTTTACGCAATATTTTGTTGTCAATAAGTTTAAAACCAAGTCCTGTTAGTATTTCAATTAAAATTTCGTCTGTTTTGATATGAACACCGCAAAAAATTGAATCTCCTATATCAATTAAAAGTTTGGCGTTATTTTCTAAATGTGTTTTGCAGTCACTAAAAATCCGATACATTTCTTCAAAATAACTTTTCGCCATTATCGGAATCCTTGAATCATAAGCGTTTTCGTTCAATTCTTTCAGCGTTGATTTTAGAATTTTGCTTTTTGCAGAAATGTCTAATCCGTTCACATAAGCATATTCTTTTTTTACATCATTGATTCCGCTTGTCAATACTTGGTCTCTGAAAAAACGCAAATCGTTTTCGTATTGCAAATAGCGAAGAAACCACAATTCAACTTTTGTATTTCTGAAATAGTTTGTTCCGTTCAGATATGGCGGACTTGTGATGATTGCTCCGATTTTTAATTCATTTACTCGGCTTATATTTTTTGCGTTTGATAAAATAAGTTCGTGTTTGTTTTTCAATGAATAATTGAAATTTATAACATCTTCCGCAATGTCAGCAATTTTTTGAGGTAGAATTTCGTCAAAAGTTTTTAACTCTTTTTCAATTTCCTTTTGCGTTTTAAAACGAACATCACCCACTTTTTTCAAATAGGAAACAGGCAACAAACACGACAAAATCGCAATAGTCAAAGTATCTGCCAATAGTTCATCTTCTAATCTAACTAAATCAATGTAAGAACGAAGTTTCAGAATTTGCGACAATGTTTCTTCCGGAAAATACTTGCTGTTAGCAAACAATGATGTGTATGCTTCTCTTAATGCTTTATCTTCTTCAAACTTATCTATGTTCTTTAAGATAGATTTTGAAATGTCGGTTAGGTCGTTTGATAGTTTTTTTCGTTGCTGTTCTTTTGCTTTTAAAACAGTCAGTTTAGTTTGTATGAGATATTGAAGCAAAGGGTTTACTTCGGAATAAACCGTAGATAAATTTGCTTCGTCAGAAGCAAAAAGGGTAGTGCCTGTTCCTGCGAACGGCTCGTAAATCAAAGTGTCTTTGATGTCAAAGTTTTCTATCAAAGATTTTACAAAGTCAGTAGAGTAACCCTCAATATACGGATACCAACGCTGAAAAGGCGTGTCTTTACTTTTTACAAAGGTTACGTCCTTTTTTGTCATTCCGTTTACTTGGTCAACTTCCGACAAGTTTTGTTTTATCAAGCGTTTTACAGCTTGGTTAATTGAACGCTCTTGTTTGCCTGCGTATAAAGAAAGTTGTTTGTATGTTCTGATACCGATAAGCTCCTTTATTTCTTGCGTGGACATATCCTTGACCTTTGAATAATAGGGAACTTCTGGCTCGCTAAAAGCCAATGTTACCGATTTGTCTTTTGTATCGTTAGACGGATAGTCGCTGAAATAGATTGCTTTGTAAAATTGCTTTGCCATATTTTGAATTAAGTATCAGTTTATGATAGTTACTTCGCAAAGATAATAATTATTCTTCTTGCCAAACAAGGTTCAGCAAAAAATATTTTCGACAATAAAATTTGGGGTGGTAGGAGGGCTTGGTCAGTCAAGAAGAAATATTGCTTGTAGATTGTGGAAAGTTCAGATTTAGGTTGCCGTTGATGTTAGCTCGGTCGCTCATACGCTTGCCTGTAACATGAAGCTTTAAGAAAGCGGTTCAGGCTGCGGCGCTTCGCTGCTTGCAGGTCTGGAACGATTATCAGGAAGAGGCACGAATTCTTTATTATCATTTGGCGGCAGAATTATCTTACCGGTTATCCAATCATTTTTAGCTTGCTCAATACGCTCTTTACTTGATGATACAAAATTCCACCAGATAAAACGCTCTCCTAACGGTTCACCTCCTAAAAGCATCAGCTCTGTATTTTCCTTTGCCTTTATTACCGGCTCTTCATTTTTTGAAAAAACTATCATTTGACTTTGTGTGAAAGTCTGCCCGGATAATTCAATACTTCCTTTCGCAATATATATAGCTCTCTCCGAATGCTCAGATGGTAAATTAAAACTTGCATTTCTTTCCAACTTAATGTGCAAATAAAAAAGAGGAGAATGAGTTTTTACATCGCTCTTTAATCCATAAGCATTTCCGGCAATCAGTCTCATCCAGATTCCCTTGTCAGTAAAGACTGCTAAGTGATCAGGTTTGTAATTAAAGAAAGTCGGATCGGTTTCTTCTACTTCTTTGGGTAAAGCTACCCAGGTTTGCAGCAATTCAAGGCTTTCTCTATTTAACAGTTCAGGATCTTCAAACCGCTCAGAATGTGAAATTCCTTTTCCTGCTGTCATCCAGTTTACTTCTCCGGGCTTTATTATCTGCTCAACACCAAGTCCATCGCGATGCGTAACATTGCCGCTGAATAAATATGTAACAGTAGAAAGCCCGATATGTGGATGTGGTAAAACATCCAGCGAAGTAATTTCTGCAGGAAATTTATTTACTGGTCCGGCATGATCCATAAAAATAAATGGACCAACCATTCGTCTTTGGCGGAAAGGCAGTATTCTGCGCACGCTAAAATGTTCGCTAATCAGTGCTTCCCTTGCCTGGATAATTAATTCCGGCATAAGTTTCCTTTTTTATTTGCAAAAGCGATGAACAAGAAACTTCCGAAAAATTTGTCCTGAATTGAAAAGACAGGAACAATCACTCTGAATATTATGATAATAATTTTTCAGAAGTTTCTATCAGATTATTTTTTGTTATTTCAGATCAATTTTATTTATATCAATTCCTAAAGCCGATGCTACTCCTTTACCATAATCAGGATCTGCTTTATAGCAATTCTTAATATGTCTTTCCTGAATAAACTTTTCTGCACTGCCGATTTCTGCCGCAGTATTTTTAAACAAAACTGCTTTTTGTTTTTCATTCATAATCCGGAATAAATTTCCCGGCTGTGAATAATAATCATTATCATCTTCTCTGAAATCATAGTGGTCAGCATCGCCATCAATGCCTAAAGCTGGTTCAGTGTAATCTTTTTGTTCTTCCCATTGATTGTAACTATTAGGGAAGTAATGTAAAGTTCCGCCTTCATTTCCATCCACTCTCATTGCACCATCCCGCGAAGAATTATGGAACGGACATTTAGGTTTGTTAACAGGAATTTGATAATGATTTACACCTAATCTGTATCGTTGAGCATCTCCGTATGAAAATAATCTTGCCTGTAACATTTTATCCGGTGAAAATCCAATACCAGGCACTACATTAGCCGGATTGAAAGCTGCTTGTTCCACATCTGCAAAATAATTTTCGGGATTTCTATTAAGCTCTAATACACCAACATCAATAAGCGGATAATCAGAATGAGGCCAAACTTTTGTTAAATCAAAAGGATTAAAAGGACACTTTTTGGATTGTTCATCTGTCATAAGCTGAATTTTCATTTTCCAGCGAGGGAAATCTCCTTTTTCAATGGCATTAAATAAATCTCTTTGATGACTTTCTCTGTCTTTTCCTATAATTGCTGCAGCTTCTTCATTTGTAAGGTTTTGAATTCCCTGCTCGGTTTTAAAATGAAATTTTACCCACACTCTTTCATTCTTTGAATTTATCAAACTGAAAGTATGGCTTCCATATCCGTTCATATTGCGATAGGATTTAGGAATTCCTCTTTCACTCATTGTTATTGTAACCTGATGTAATGCTTCAGGAAGTAATGTCCAAAAATCCCAATTGTGATTTGCGCTTCTCAGATTTGTTTTAGGATCACGTTTTACTGCTTTATTTAAATCAGGAAAACGATAAGGATCTCGTAAAAAGAAAACAGGAGTATTGTTGCCAGCCAAATCCCAATTCCCTTCTTCAGTATAAAACTTCATTGCAAATCCCCGTATATCTCTTTCAGCATCTGCAGCACCTCTTTCCCCTGCAACAGTTGAAAATCTGACAAACACATCTGTTTCTTTTCCGATCTTGGAAAAGAGTTTAGCTTTTGTGTATTTAGTAATGTCGTGAGTAACGGTAAATTTTCCAAATGCACCGGAGCCTTTTGCATGCATTCGTCTTTCAGGTATTACTTCTCTGTCAAAGTGAGCAAGTTTTTCCAGAAACCAAAAATCTTCTAACAACATTGGTCCTCTTTTACCTGCTGTTTTTACATTTTGATTTTCTGCAATAGGTCTTCCTGAAACTGAAAATAATTTTTTCTTTTTGTCTTGATTAGCCATAGCACTTTCCCTTTCTGTTTTACTTTTCAAAATTAGTGAAATTATTCGATATTAATTTTATTCCATTAAGGATATTGGTTTTAACTCACATAAGAGATTGTTTGTTAAGATGAATTATGAGCTTTGATATTAAGAAGAAATATTTTTAAAAATATACTTCTTGCTGCTCTATTAGAAGCTGATATAATAATTTTGTGATAAAGAAACAAACTAATCACAAAGAACTTAAAAAGATCAAAAATAAATAAACACCTTAGCTGCAAATTATAACTTGCAGGTCGATAGCTTAATTAGCACTTCTTCTTGCTTTAACAGTTACATCGAAATTTTTTGTTATTTTATTTTCTTTTATTTGTAAATCTGCTTTGATACCAGGTTTTGAAAATTGAAAATCATTTACCGAGACAGTATCAACAGCAAACTCATCTGAAACGGATTCGCCGATAAAATCATCAACAATTTTTCTGGCACTGGCTTCCGAATCATAATAAACAGAAGCTTCTGCCTGATATACTGAATTGTTGTCCGAAATAAAAATCATTCTGTATGTTTTTGTTTCGTAAAACATACAAATCATATCGGGATTACTATTATCCTGATGAACCGGATTACCATATTTTTTGATTATTTCTGTCCTTGGTTTACCTATTAGGTTATGAACTCTGATATCTTGTCCAAAAACTAACTCTGAAGTTAAAAATATCAGGAGGATTGCAATGAAAAAAACAGTCTTTGTTTTCATGACCATACCTCAAAATTAAATTTGTAAAAATGAAAACTGAAAAGAAAATAGAATTGGCACTTCCTTAAAAAGGAAACAAAGGTTTGTTAATGACAATAAACTGAAGTTTCATAGTAATCACCATTCAGCTTAAATCGCATAAGCAACTTAACTTAAATAAACACGATTATCAATGCAATTAAGCTGCCTCTTCAGTATCAGATTTAAGTTTAACCTGATTTCCAAATAGTTTTGAGACTCTGCTGCAGAAGTTAATGAGGAAGGATAAAATATCTTCGGGTTTTTCAAAACGGTTTTCTACAATAAGCTTCATCACTTCTTTTTGCTGACTGAATTTTATTTTGTCTTTATAAGCAGATTCGTCCATAATAAATCTCATCAGCTCAACAAACCGTACTTTATAATAATCTTCTTTTTCTCCGCGCGGAAGAATGATGTGAATAATTTTTCTCTGGATTGCAATCCGTTCGAACAAAGCGTAAGATGAATAAAACTTTAGTGTTGCAGTTAAAACCAGCCTCTTTACAACTTCGGGAAAAACACCAAACCTGTCCAGCATTTCTTCCTTAAGTTCTTCGATTTCAGATAAGCTTTTAACAGAATACAAAACAGTGTAAAAATTTAAACGGTCCATTTGTTCGGGCATATAAGTAACAGGGATTCCGATATCAAAGAAAGTATCAATTGTCGGTTCAGAACGCTCTTCTAATTTTGGCAGCGATTTAAACACTTCTTTAAAGTCCTGATATTTTAATTCTTCAACAGCTTCGTTTATTAATTTAACATAAAGATCAAAACCAACTTCGTTTATAAATCCCGTTTGTTCGGTTCCTAGCAAATTACCTGCGCCTCGAATTTCAAGATCACGCATAGCTACATTAAATCCCGAACCAATTTCGGTGTACTCTTCAATTGCCTGTAATCTTCTTAAAGCCTTTTTTGTAATTCCGCTTAATGACGGAACAATAAAGTAAGCATAAGCTTGTCGGTCGCTTCTTCCAACTCTGCCCCGCAGTTGATGAAGTTCTGCAAGCCCGAATCTATCTGCGCGATTTATAATTATTGTATTAACATTAGGAATATCAATTCCTGATTCAATAATCTTGGTTGATAATAAAACATCATACTTACGATTTAGAAATCCATGAATCACATTCTCAAGTTCTGTAGGTTTCATTTGTCCATGTGCAACTGCAATCCTGGCTTCGGGAACATATCTTCTGATATAATCAGCTAATTTATCAATTGACTGAACACGATCATGAACAAAATAAACCTGACCGTTTCGCTTTAATTCATTGATAATCCATTCGCGGATTTTTATCGTATCAAAAGTTGAAACACCTGTAAAAATCGGTTGTCTGTTTGGAGGCGGTGTTGCAATGATTGATAGATCGCGTGCACCAAGTAATGAAAGATTCAGAGTTCTGGGAATTGGAGTAGCAGTTAAAGCAAGAGTATCAACATTAACTTTTATTTGTCTTAATTTTTCTTTTGCTGAAACTCCAAAGCGGTGTTCTTCATCAATAATAAGTAAACCAAGATCTTTAAACTTAACATCTTTAGAAAGTAAACGATGCGTTCCTATCAGGATATCAAGCTGTCCTTGTGCTAAATTTTTTAATATTTCTGTCTGTTCTTTTTTTGTTTGAAACCTTGAAAGTGCTGCAACCCGAATCGGATATTGTGAAAGCCTGTCTTTAAAAGTATTGTAATGTTGTTCAGCTAAAATTGTAGTTGGAACAAGAACACAGGTTTGCTTTCCATCCTGAACAGCTTTAAATGCAGCACGAACGGCAACCTCTGTTTTACCAAATCCAACATCACCGCAAATCAAACGGTCCATTGGATTCAGCGCTGTCATATCCTGTTTAACTTCTTCACTTGCCCTAGCCTGATCGGGAGTATCTTCGTAAAGGAACGATGCTTCAAGCTCCCTCTGCCAGACAGTATCGGGGGAAAATCTAAAGCCTTGTGTTGATTTTCTTTTTGCATAAAGCTCGATTAAATCATGTGCAGCTTCTTTGATCTTTTTCTTTGTCTTTGCTTTTGTGTTTTGCCATTCCCCGCTTCCAAGAGTTGCAAGTGTAGGTTTTAAATTTTCATTTGAAGAATATCTTTTTACTAATGCAAGGTAGTTCAGATTTACGTAAACAATTCCGCCTTCTGCGTAAAGAATTTTCATCGATTCCTGATTTGCATCGCCGATTTTAATTGTTTCAAGTCCGGCATACTGTCCTATACCATAATCTTCATGAACAACAAAATCTCCGCGCTTTATTGAAGCAAAGCTTTTAGCTTTTGATTTTTTATATTTTTTTGACGAAGATATTTTGGTGCGATATGGTTTATTGAAAATTTGATAATCTGTAAGAATTAAAATCTTTTTCTTACGATTTACAAATCCTTCTTTAATTGCCAGCGTTTTAATTTTTATTTTGTCAGATTCAATAAGTTCGCCAAGCTCAGGATTTATTTCCGGCAGAAGATCTTTTAATCTGTTTGTCTGCAGCTCATTTTCGGAGGTAATAATAACATCAGAATCTTTTTCAGAATACTCTATGATTGTATTAAAAAGAATCTGATAGTTTGAATTAATTATTGGAGAAGGAGAAATAGCAATGTCTGTCCTGTTTTCAGAATTAATTTCTTCTTCAATTATCCAGCCTGCATTAGTGCTTTTGTAATCAAACAAATGGGCAGATTCAACAGATTCAGGTTTTTCAATAATTGATTCAACAGGCATTAGCTCAGCAGTTATTTCCGGAAAGTCATCATCATTTATCTCTTGTGAATCTTTTAAATCCGAATTTTTATTATCAATAAAATCTGTAATGTCATCATTAATTTTTTTTAAATTATTTAATTCAAAAGATGATGCAATGAATAATGGATCGTTTAAATAACTAAAAATATCTGAGCCATATTCCGTAACCTGATTTTCAAAAGCTCCTGCCAGGGTTACATCTTCAATCTTTTCAAAAGAGCGCTGGCTTTCAGGATCAAAATATCTTATTGATTCAATAAAATCTCCATCAAATTCTAATCTTGCAGGACTTTTTTCCGAATACGACCAGAAATCAATTATTGCTCCTCGCTGCGAATAATAGCCGGGTGCTTCAACAAATTTATCTTTTGTGTAAACAAGTAAATTTAAGTATTCAATAAAATCATCATATTTTAATTCCCCGCCCACAGAAACTTTTGTGGTAAGATGGTTTATTTTATCTCTGTCCGGAAGATTAAGAGTTAAAATCTGATAGGTAGAAATCAGAATGAACTTTTCCCGTTTAGAAATTTCTGTAAGTTTTTCCTGTATAGATTCTAAATTAAAATCATCAACACCAATCAGATAATCAGCTAAACCTAAAACACTTAATTCAACTTTAAATTCATTAACTAATTTTGTTTCACTAAAAAGCAGTACTATTTGTTTTTTTTGTTCAAATAATTCCACAACAAAAAAGCTTTTTGATGAGCCATAAAGCGGACTGATATGAACGTTATTTAAATCACTAAGATTTCTGTCGGGTATCAGATCAAAATCTAATTTTACAAAATCGTATCTTATCATAAATTAAAAGGGAATTTTAAGATTTATAATTGGCGGCGTTGGTGCTGCAAATTCATTCGGCGCATTTAACTTTTGATTTGTTTTATGATTATTAACAAACTCCCCTACAAATAAACCTATTGCTGAGCCGAGAATGATATCAGATAGCCAGTGTTTATTGTTGTAAACTCTTGCATAAGCAGTCATAACTGCTAAACCATACCATCCGAATTTCCAAAAAAAATTGTTGTATTCTTTTGCTATTACAGAGGAATATGCAAATGCCAGGGTTGAATGACCCGAAGGAAATGATGTTTGATCAAAATTAGTTTTGAACAGATTAAAATCAAAAGCTGATTCAGTGTAGTAGGGACGATTTCTTCCGCTGGCAAACTTGATACTTAAGTTTATCACTTCTGAATAAATTGCTGCTTCTGCTAATCGTAATGAAAGATTTCTGACTTCATTATTCTTATCTATCAAAGCATATAAATAAAGTACAGCGATACTTGAAGCCATAAATTCAACATGATAATAATCATCAATTTTAAAAATATTATTCAGGAATTCTGTTTTGTTGGATTGCGAAAACTCTTTTATATCTTCATCAATTATCATAGCTAAACCGGTTATTCCAATAGAAGCCGTAAGCTTGATCCAGTCATCAGATTGAAAATCTTTTGGAGAAGTCAATACATCTCCCCCGACTTCAAAGAACTTCCTGAAGTCTTTTTCTGCACTATCTTCAATCTGTGGATATAAAGCTGAAGAAATGAGAACAAATAATAAAATGACGAGATTAAATCTCATTAATGAGGCAAGAGAATCGTTAATATAATTTGTATATAATTATTTCTGTAATTCTATTACTACTAATTTCTTTCCCTTCTTATTTCTGGTATTCGTTGGTTTGTAAGCCAATTCATAAACAGTGGATTTCTTAATATACGATTTATACTTTAGTTCTGCTTTTTTAAACTCACTATCAACATCGCCGCCCTTCATAGCAACAATATATGCTTTATTCTTTACGAGCGGAAGAGCATATCTAAAAAGAATTATTATCGGAACTACAGCCCTGCTTACAATCAAATCGAAACTCTCTTTATGTTGTTCAATAAACTCAGGACTTTCAACCCGGGCATTTTCTGCAGTTACATTGCTCAACTTAAGTTTATCAATAAACTCTTTTACCGCATCAATTTTTTTTGCAGTTGAGTCAACTAATACACCCCTCAGATCGGGTCTCATTATAGCAAGCGGAATTCCGGGAAAACCTCCGCCCGTGCCGACGTCTAAAAACTTTGTTACTTTTTCAGGCAGATATTGTGTTATATATGCCGAGATGAAAATATGATTTTCAATTATATTGGTTTCGTCTTTTCTGGATATCAAATTAACATTCTTGTTTTTATCAACAACAAGATTTGCGTAAAAGGCGAGTCTTTCGTTGCGCATAGGTTCGGGATTAAAACCATTATCCCAGCAAAAGTTTTGTAATTCTTTAAGATAAATTTCTTGTTTGGTAGGCGGCATTAGTAATAACCTTAAAAATTAGTTCTTTAAATATACCAACAAAATGGAAATATCTGAAGGCGTTACCCCGGAAATACGTGAAGCTTGTCCAATTGAACGGGGTTTTACTTTGTTTAATTTCGATTTTCCTTCCGTTGATAGGTGTTTAATTTTATTAAAATCAAAATTCAATGGAATTGACGTAGTCTCATATCTTTCAAGTTTTGCAATAGCTTCATATTGTCTTTGAATATAGCCCTCATATTTTAATTCAATCTCCGCTTGTTGAAGGGCAATTTCATCGTTTAAAAGATCAACGGCTGCTTTTTCGTTCATTGATCCGTTGAATTGCAGAAGCTGTTTAAGATTTATTTCAGGTCTCTTGCATAATTTTGAAATTGTTTCAGTTGAGTCTATTTCATTTGAGTTTGTAGAATTCAAAAATTTATTGATTTCTCTGGCATGATATTTTTTAGTTCGGCAATAATCAATACCATTAATAATTGTGGTTTCTCTAGAATGAACTTTTTCAAACAATTCTTTTGGAACTAATCCGAATTCGAAACCATAATTCATAAGTCTTCTATCAGCATTATCCTGTCTTAAGAGTAATCTATGCTCTGCTCTGGAAGTAAACATTCTGTAAGGTTCATCTGTAGATTTTGTAACGAGATCATCGATTAAAACTCCTATATAAGCCTGACTTCTTTTCAAAACAAATACTGGTTTACCTTGAATTTTTAAGGCGGCGTTAATTCCTGCAATCAATCCTTGAGCTGCAGCCTCTTCGTATCCTGAAGTTCCGTTAATCTGTCCTGCAAAATAAAGTCCTTCGATCAGTTTAGTTTCTAATGTTAAATCAACCTGATGAGGCGGAAAAAAATCATACTCAACTGCATAACCAGGACGAACCATCTCAACATTTTCTAATCCTTTAACTTTCTTTAAAGCTTCATATTGAATTTCTGCAGGAAGAGATGATGAAAAACCATTCAGATAAATTAAGTCGCTGTCAAGTCCTTCCGGCTCAAGAAATAATTGATGTTTTTCTTTATCAGCAAAACGAACTATCTTATCCTCTATTGAAGGACAATAACGCGGACCAACTCCCTGTATTCTACCTGTAAACATTGGTGAAAATTCAAATCCTTTTTCCAATGTTTTGTGAACCTCTTTATCTGTATAACTGATATGACAGCTTACCTGCGGCAGTAATGGAAATTTTGAAATATCGGTTTGATATGAAAATGGTTCGGGATTTTCATCTCCCGGCTGCTCTTCAAGTATATCCCAGTTGATTGTATCTTTTCTTAATCGGGGAGGAGTTCCGGTTTTCAGTCTTCCATATTCGAAACCCAGGCTTACTAAAGATTCTGTTATTCCTGTTGATGCTTGTTCTCCGTGTCTTCCGCCGATTGTTTTATTCAAACCGGTATGCATAAGTCCGTTTAGAAAAGTTCCTGATGACAGGATCAAAGCTTTGCAAAGTATATCTTCCCCGCTTTGAGTTTTAACACCAACTACTTTTCCGTTTTCTGCAATAACTCCGATTGCAGAATCTTCAACAATCTCCAAATTTTCAGTTGAACTAATTACACGATAAGCTTCTGTCGTATAAAGTTTTCTATCTGACTGGCATCTTAAAGACCAGACAGCGGGACCTTTAGATTTATTTAGCATCCTGAATTGTATTCCTGTGGGATCGGCAATTTTTCCCATAATACCACCAAGAGCATCAATTTCACGAACTAAATGTCCTTTTGCAGTTCCGCCAATAGCAGGATTACAGGAAAGCCTTGCAAGAGCAAATCTATCCATACTAATCAAACCGACAGAACAGCCCATTCTGGCTCCCACTGAAGCCGCTTCGATTCCTGCGTGCCCACCACCGACCACAACAATGTCAAATTTCTTCATTTTTTTAATCTTTTCTTTTTCACGTGAAACAAATTATTTGCCAAACACCAACAATTTTGGTTTCACGTGGAACTAAATTTACTTTCCTATACAAAACTTCATAAAAATATTATTTAATATATCATCAGTGGTAACTTCACCGATTATTTCAGCAAGGTTCATTTCTGCATTCCTTAGATCAACAGAAATAAACTCACCACTCATTTTCTTCAAAATTGATTCTCGGGCATTAATAAGATTCTCTCGGGATTTTCTCAAACAATTGTGATGCCTTAAGTTTGTAACGATTGCTGTCTTTTCGGTATAGTTTCCTGAGCCAATAGCTTTTTCTTTAAGTTTTAAGAATAATCGGTCAATCCCCTCCCCTGTTTTAGCTGATATTTTAACATCTGAACCTATTTCAGAGGCTGCATCTAAATCAATTTTGTTAAGAACCTTAATTATTTTATCCGGGCTGGTGAAATTTAGTAAATCAATATAAAGCTCTTTTGATTCTCCTTGTTTAACATCTTCCAGGAAGATTACAACATCTGAATTTCTTACAGTTTCCTGACTTCTGAGAATCCCCTCTTTCTCAATAGTATCTTCAGAAATACGAATTCCTGCAGTATCAAAAAGCCTGAATAAAATTCCATCAATTGATACTTCTTCACGAATTACATCACGGGTTGTCCCGGGAATCTCACTAACAATAGCGCGGGATTCTTTAAGAATATAATTTAATAGCGATGACTTCCCTACATTTGGTCTTCCGACTATTGCAACATTTACTCCGTCTCGGATTACTCTGCCAAATTCATAACTTTCCAACAAGGTATCTATTTCAATAATTATTGAATCAATTCTCTTTAATAATTCATCTTGATTGACAAACTCAATATCTTCTTCGGCAAAGTCCAGTTCTAATTCTATAAACGATGATGAGTTAAGTAATTGAGATCTTAAATCATTTACCTTTGCAGATAAAAAGCCATCTAACTGATTTCTTGCACCTCGAAATGAAGCTTCAGTTCTTGAGTTGATTATATCAGCAACTGCCTCAGCTTCAGCAAGATCAATGCGGTTGTTTAAAAATGCCCTTTTTGTAAACTCACCTGGTTCTGCTAATCTTACATCATTAACACTGATTAAAAGTTCAATTACTTTTTGAGTTATAAGCGGATTTCCGTGTGTGCTTATCTCAACACTATCTTCTCCTGTATATGAATTTGGAGCCCTGAAAACCGATATCAAAACATCATCAATGTGTTCCCCATCCGGATTTATTAAATCTCCGTAATGCAAAGTATGTGCGGCAGCATTTTCTATTCTGATTTTACCGGAAAAGAATTTATCAACAACGCTAAAAGCTTTTGAACCACTAACTCTGATAATAGATATCGCACCAACTCCGGCTGGAGTTGCCAGTGCTACTATTGTATCTTCTTTCACTTTACAAATGCTCAAAAATTAAGATTGCAAAAATAATCAATAATGATAGATAATTCAATGTTTATTGATAGAATTAAATTATCAGTTAAATTGTCATTATGTCAGTTATATAAGACGTTTATTTGATATAAATGAAACATCTGTCATTATATCAGTCACTATGTCAATTATTAAATAATGATTGTTTAATCCTGTAACTAATTATAACCAAAGGAGTTACGGCGATTTTTGGTTTTCGGCACGCTGGTTGCTTTATACTAAGCGAGTTTGAAATTATATAAATATCAACAAATAAAAATAAGGAGAAACTAAAATGACATTAGTTAGATTTAACCCGGTTAGAGATCTTATTGATTTCGAAAGAGAGTTCAATAAAATGTTCAGTTCACTTGAAGACCGTTTTGGTATTTCAAAGAGCAAAGATGTAAATACTGAATACGAAAATGCTGTATGGATGCCGCTTACAGATATTTACGAGAACAAAGATAACTACACTTTAAAAATTGATTTACCCGGAATTAAAAAAGAAGATGTTAAAATATCTTTTACAAACGGTAAGTTGAATATAAGTGGCGAAAGAACTCAGCAAGAAGAGACCAAAGATGCAAAGTGCCACAGAATAGAGAAATCTTATGGTAAGTATTTCAGGTCTTTTAATCTGCCTGAGTTAATTCAGGAAGATAAAATAAACGCTGAGTTTGCTGATGGACAGTTAACGATAACTATTCCAAAAGCAGAAGAAGCAAAACCAAAAGAAATTGAAATCAAAGTGAAGTAAGAGAAGAGTAGATGATGATAAAAAGGGTAGCTGTTTGGTTACCCTTTTTTTATTGAAGTAAGAACTGTTAGATAAATCAAAAGAGAATAATATGAATTAATGTTGAAGAAACAATTTTAGTAAATTTAGAAAGTGAGATAAGTAAAATTCTACAACATGGAATACAAAGATTATTATAAAATACTTGGAGTAGAGAAGTCAGCTACTCAGGATGAAATAAAAAAAGCTTATCGTAAGCTTGCAATGAAATATCATCCTGACCGTAATCAGGGAAATAAATCTGCTGAAGAAAAGTTTAAAGAGATTACAGAAGCAAACGAAGTATTAAGCGATCCTGAAAAACGCAAAAAGTATGATACGCTTGGAGCTAACTGGAAACAATATCAGCATACAGGAGGGCAGGGCTTTGATGATTTCTTTACTCATTTCGGAGGCGGAAGAAGAGGTTCAGGTGGTGCAACTTATGAGTTCAGCGGTGACCTTGGTGATATATTCGGTGGAACAGGAGGCGGGGGATTCTCAGATTTTTTTGAATCGTTTTTTGGAGCCGGCAGGGGATTTAGCGGAAGGACTCAACAGCAAAGAACAGCAGTTGATGTTGAAGCTGTTTTAAATGTTACTTTAGAAGATGTATTTAATGGCAGCGAAAAAACAATTAATGTTGATGGAAAAAAGCTTAAGGTTAAAATCAATCCGGGAACAAAGGATGGACAAAAACTCAGATTAAAAGGATTGGGCAGATCTAAAACTGCAAGCGGAACAAAAGGGGACTTGTATTTAAACATACATATCCTTCAACATCCTTTTTATGAAATTAAAGATAACCAGCTTTATTATAATCTTGATACTGATTTATATACTGCCGTTCTTGGAGGTAAAGAAAATATCAAAACACTTGATGGAAAAACAGTAAGTGTAAGTATTCCAGAGGGAACTGAATCGGAAAAAGTTTTGAGACTTAAAGGATTGGGACAGATTGTAAACGGAGTGCGTGGAGATTTGTTTATAAACATTCATGTTACTGTTCCTAAAAATCTTAGCAGGGAAGAGAAAGAATTATTTAACAAGTTAAAATCATTAAGACAGGAATAAAGTCATTCTATTAAAGGAGAAACAATGACAGAGACAACCAAAACAAAATTTGAATTTAAAGCCGAAACAAAAAAACTGCTCGATATTCTTGTGCACTCGCTTTATACAAGTAAAGATATTTTTCTGCGTGAGTTAATTTCAAACGCTTCGGATGCATTGGATAAAATACGTTTTGAATCGAATAAAGGAACAGATATTGCAGATAACGATCTGCCGTTAGAAATAAAAATAGGATTTGATGAGAAGAAAAATCTTATAACAATTACTGATACCGGAATCGGAATGACTCGTGATGAACTGATTGCAAACATCGGAACGATTGCTAAATCAGGATCAGAAGAATTTCTAAAACAGCTTGCTGAAAATAAAGAAGCTGTAAATAATATTATCGGAAGATTTGGTATTGGTTTCTATTCTGTTTTTATGGTTGCCAAAGAAGTTGTGTTAAAGACAAAGTCTTACAAAAAAGATGAACCTGCTGTTGAATGGAAATCAGATGGTCTTGGCGATTATGAAATTTCCAGATTAAGCGAAGATGTAAAACGCGGAGCTACAATTGAGGTTTATCTGAAAGATGAAGCAAAAGAGTTTGCTGAAAGACATCGCCTGGAATCGGTGATTAAAAAGCACTCTAACTTCATATCGTTTCCGATTTATTTAGAGAATGAAAAGATTAATACAATTGCAGCTCTTTGGCGTGAACCGAAGTCATCAATTAAAAAAGAACAATATGATGAGTTCTATAAATTTTTAACTTATGATAATGAAGAACCTTTTGAAACAATTCATACATCGGTTGATGCTCCGATACAGTTTAATACACTGCTTTTTATTCCAAAGAAAAGTTATGAATTCTGGCGATGGAATCGTGATGATTACGGTTTGGATTTATATGTAAGAAGAGTTCTCATTCAGCATCAGAATAAAGATTTGCTTCCGGAATACCTGAGTTTTGTTAAAGGTGTTGTTGATTCTGAAGATCTGCCGTTAAATATCTCAAGAGAAACTTTGCAGGAAAATATAATCTTTACAAAAATTTCTCAGAGTGTTACCAGCAACGTTCTTTCTCATTTGACAAAGATTGCAAAGGATTCTCCGGAGCGATATTCGGATTTCTGGAAAGAGCACGGAAAAATTTTCAAGCTTGGATATATGGACTTTTCAAATATGGAGAAGTATCAGGCTTTGCTAAGATTTAATTCATCAGAGAGCAAAGACGAAACAGAACTTGTTTCTTTGGAAGATTATACAAAGAGAATGAAAAAAGATCAGAAAGAAATTTATTATGCTATTGGTTCAGGCAGGGAAGCGATAGATATGAATCCGCATCTTGAAATATTTAAATCGAAAGGATTAGAAGTTCTTTATTTATATGATCCGGTTGACGAGTTTGTGGTTACATCAATAAGAAAGCATAAAGATTTTGATTTTAAATCTGTTGATGCTGTAAACTTAAAAGATATTGAAAAACTTGAAGACGTTGTTAAAGATGAAGAACCGAAAGAAAAGTTAAGCAAAGAAGACGATAAAGCATTTGGCAGACTGATGCTGAAGATGAAAGAAATTCTTGGAGATAGAGTTACAGAAGTTCACGAATCAAAGCGATTGAAGGGAAGTCCGGCAACTTTAATAAATCCTGATGATACAATGTCATCAACAATGCAGAAAATATTAAAAATGTCTAATCAGGGATTGGCAATGCCGGCTCAAAAAAGATTGATGGAAGTAAATAAAGATCATAAGCTGATAATCAATCTGGTAAACGTGTTTAAGAAAAACGAAAACGATCAGTTTATTGTTGATACTACTGAACAGCTTTATGAATCAGCATTGTTGCTTGAAGGAAGTCTGGATGATCCTCATAAACTTGTGAACAGATTAAATAAAATGTTAACTGAAGCGAGTGATTTGTATAGGAAAAACAACGGATAGTAATTACTGTCATTCCCGACTTGATCGGGAATCTGAATAATAATTTTGTAAAATGAAAAATTATTATGTTTATATCATGACAAACAAACCCAATGGGACGTTGTATATTGGAGTAACAAACGATCTTGTCAGAAGAATATATGAACATAGAAATAAATTAATTAACGGCTTTACTAAAAAATACAATTTAAGAAAGCTTATATACTTTGAGGTGTTTGATAGGATTGAAGACGCGATTCTTAGAGAAAAAAGATTGAAAAAATGGAACCGTCAATGGAAAATTGAATTAATAGAGAAAACCAATCCTAACTGGATTGATTTATATGAAAGATTGGTGGACAATTAAAAACAGATTCCCACATACGTGGGAATGACAATTTAACTTAGTCATTATCATCCTGGATGGGAATCTGTATATATAATGAGAATCAGCTAGAACCTTAGAATCCTTTTAAAAGAATTTAACTGTCAGTCCAAGCTTGTCGAGGACGATATTATAAGAGGTTCATTTGGTCAAATTTAATCTGACAACAACATTTTGTTTTGATATTGTGAATAATTATAAAGATTCTGAATGAATAGCGATAGTGTAAGAAAGGAAAATAAAATATTATGGCATTTAATTTTAACAGACTAACAGTAAAAGCACAGGAAGTTGTGCAAACTGCGATTGAGATCGCACAAAATTATACAAACCAAATTGTTGAACCTGAACATATCCTTGCAGCGATTGTGCAGGAAAGCGGAAATGTTGCTGAAACTATTATCAAAAAAACCGGCGGCAATTTTAATGCAGTTAAGATAAAAGTAAATCAGATGCTTGAATCACTGCCAAAGGTAAGCGGAACAGGTTTAGGCAATCAGCAAATGTCTCAATCACTTGCAAAACTTTTAGATGAAGCTGCTGAGGAAGCAAAAAATCTTAAGGATGATTATGTATCAACCGAGCATATTTTACTTTCATTAGCAAACGACAAAGGAAAAGCAGGACAGCTTTTAAGAGATAATGGAATTACTTATCAGGATATTCTTGCTGCATTAAAAGATATCCGCGGAGCACAAAGAGTTACTTCGCAAAATCCTGAAGACACTTATCAATCACTTGAGAAATACGGAAGAGATTTAAATGAACTTGCTAAACAAGGTAAACTTGATCCGGTTATTGGAAGAGATGATGAAATACGAAGAGTGCTTCAGGTGCTTTCGCGAAGAACAAAAAATAATCCGGTATTAATTGGTGAGCCAGGAGTAGGGAAGACCGCTATCGCTGAAGGGATTGCGCACAGAATAGTTTCCGGTGATGTTCCCGAGAATCTTAAAACAAAAAGAATTGTTGCTCTTGATATGGGTGCGCTTATTGCAGGAACGCAATTCCGAGGACAGTTTGAGGAAAGGCTAAAAGCTGTTATCAAAGAAGTTCAGGAATCAAACGGAGAGATAATATTATTCATTGATGAGCTTCATACACTTGTTGGTGCAGGTGCAACTCAAGGTGCGATGGATGCAGCAAATATTCTTAAACCGGCGCTTGCCCGCGGTGAGCTTCACGCAATTGGTGCAACAACTCTTGATGAATACAAAAAGCACATTGAAAAAGATGCTGCTCTCGAAAGAAGATTTCAGCCGGTGCTTGTAGGAGAGCCTTCTGAAGAAGATACAATTTCCATCCTTCGCGGATTAAAAGAAAGATACGAAGTTCATCACGGTGTTCGTATAACTGATGGAGCAATCGTTGCAGCAACTCAACTTTCTGAAAGATATATAACCGATAGATTCCTTCCGGATAAAGCAATTGATCTGATTGATGAGGCTGCATCAAAACTAAGAATTGAGATTGATTCAATGCCCGAAGAACTTGATATAATTGAACGGAAGGTTAAACAGCTTGAAATTGAACGTGAAGCATTAAAAAGAGAAAAAGATCATGCATCCGCAAAACGACTTGAAGAGCTTGAAAGGGAACTGAGCGACCTTAACGAAGAGAGAAATCAACACAGACTGCATTGGGATCTTGAAAAAGAAAATATTCAGAAAATCCGTGCAATGAAAAGTGAAATTGAGAACTTAAAACTTGAAGCAGAACGATATGAGCGTGAAGGCAATCTTGGGAAAGTTGCTGAAATCCGTTATGGAAGAATTGTGGAGCTTGAAAAGAAATTAAAAGAAGAAACTAAAAAACTTGCAGATGCACAAAAAGATAAAAAGATGCTGAAAGAAGAAGTAGATGCTGAGGATATTGCTGAAGTTGTTGCAAAGTGGACCGGAATTCCTGTAAGCAAAATGCTTGAAAGCGAGCGAAGTAAATTATTACGGCTTGAAGATGAACTTCATCACCGTGTAGTCGGACAGGACGAAGCAGTTTCAGCAGTTGCAAATGCAATCCGGCGTTCACGTTCCGGATTACAGGATGCACATCGTCCAATTGGCTCGTTTATATTTCTCGGAACTACAGGTGTTGGAAAAACAGAACTTGCACGTGCTTTGGCTGAGGTTTTATTTGATGATGAACATGCAATGATACGAATTGATATGAGCGAGTATATGGAAAAATTTTCTGTATCAAGATTGATTGGTGCGCCTCCCGGATATGTTGGATACGAAGAAGGCGGACAGTTAACTGAAGCTGTCCGAAGGAGACCATATTCGGTTGTGCTGCTTGATGAAATTGAAAAAGCTCACGCGGATGTTTTTAATGTTTTACTGCAAGTGCTGGATGATGGAAGATTAACTGATAACCAGGGACGAACTGTAAACTTTAAAAACACAATCATTATTATGACCTCAAATCTTGGTTCGCATATTATTCAGGATAAACTTGAATCATATAACGAACAAAATGCTGAAGAAATCTTAGGTCAGTTGCGTGAACAGATGCACGATTTATTAAGAAGAACAATTCGACCGGAATTCTTAAACAGAATTGATGAAATAGTTCTATTTAAACCGCTGCTTAAATCTGAAATCAGACAGATTGTTGATATACAACTAGAACGGGTTCAAAAGATGTTGAAAGAAAAGGAAATGATTCTTGATGTTTCAGACGATGCAAAAGACTGGTTAGCGCAGCTTGGTTACGATGTTACTTTTGGTGCTCGTCCGTTAAAGAGAGTAATACAAAAATATCTTATCAATCCGCTTTCGCAGGAATTGCTTGCCGGTAATTTTGTTGACGGCGACACAATAAAAGTAAATGTTTCTGAAAGGGTGGGGCTGGTCTTTAAAAAATAAATGCAGGATACCAGATGCTTGACTCCAGATATAAGTAGCCGGATAACTAAGAGATAATAACCGCAGTAGAATAACTTCTGCGGTTTTTTATTAAATACATTTATTATTATTTTTTTGTGTCGAATGAGAATATTGAATCACAAAATTAATCCCTGTTAATACATTAGCAGGTTATGTAACGCAATCAAACTTATACAGGAGGCAGTCATTTCTACATTTGTTTTAATACATGGGGCATGGCATGGAAGCTGGTGCTGGGAAAAAGTTATTCCATTATTAATAAGCAAAGGGCATAGAGTGCTGGCTCCTGACCTTCCTGGTCATGGAAATGATAATACCCCTGTTCCTGAAATTACATTGCAGGCATACACTGATCGTGTTTGTCAGGTTCTGGATTCACAATCAGAAAAAGTGATACTTGTCGGGCATAGTATGGGCGGTATTGTTATTACTCAAACTGCAGAGTATCGTGCTGAGAAGATAGAAAAACTTGTTTACCTTACAGCTTTTCTTCCGCGAAACGGAGAATTTCTTATCAAACTGGCAGAGAAAGACTCCGAAGCAGTAGTTATGCCAAATTTAATTTTTGCAGAAGATCAAAGCTACATTACCATAAAAGATGAATGGTTAAAAGAAGCTTTCTATGGTGATTGTTCGGATGAAGACACAGCATGGGCTAAATTACTTTTGGTGCCTCAGGCTACAGCACCTTTTGCAGCTCCGGTTTCAACAAGCGATAAAAACTTTGGTAAAATACCAAGAGTTTATATTTCGTGTTTAAAAGACAGAGCTATAACCCGATCTGCACAAGAAGCAATGTATAAGGCATCACCATGCGAAAAGATAATTTATATGGATACTTGTCATTCTCCATTTTTATCAGCACCTGAAAAATTAGCAGATCATCTTCTTTCGTTATAGCTGACTATCAGACAAAAATTTAATCAAATTAATACTGCAGACCTGCCTGCCTGTAAAGGCAGGTCCGTGGGAAGAACACAGAAACAAAATTATTGCCTGAAGAATTTCTGCTGGAATTCGTTCTGTGTTTGGTTCTCACGATTAAAGTCATGAGCTAATAAATATTGCTGCTTGTTATTTTACTCTGAATGCTTTCTCCATTATCAACTGCTCGGATTTTGGAATACCAAATTTTTTTGCAACACTTTTCCACTCAGCAGTTTTACTTTTGATGTCTTTTATTATTTTTTCTGCCCTTACTTTTTTCAGTCTGAAATACTCAGCAACCTCAAGAGTCAGATCATATTCAAGTGAATTATCAGTATCAGATATATTTAAACTAAGTCCGGTTCCTTGCTCATTTGGATTTATATCATAAGCCGGTGATAGAAGCCAGCCTTTTTCAGTTAAAATAAATCCATGGTTTCTTAAATGATCATCTGTATTAGAAACACTAATATTAAAAACAATTCTTTTCCACAACTCTTCAAGATCTTCATTAACTCTTGCCCCGTGTTTGCCAAGGAATTCCGCCAATTCAAGGTAGCTTACACCTGCATGCTCATCTCTATTGTCAGTATAACCAAGTAATGTCATTGCGGATGCAAAATGAATTCTTCGGGATTTATCCCGATCAAATCTTTTAACAAGGAATGTATGATATTTATTAACAAGCTTTTCAGTTTTTGCTTCGGCAATATTTAATCCGCACTTTACAGCCAGTGTATGCACAACCATTTCCCATCCGCCAACGTCTTTGTTATCATTTGCACTCGGGAATTTAGCAATCCACAAATTACCATTCTTATCCTTTATACTTGCTTTTGGACGAGCACCTCCGAGTGAAGAACCCGGAGCAATAAGCATATTCAACCATTTTACATGCTTATCATCAATTACATCTTTTGATGTTTCCAACTGTAAGCTCGCTTTTTGTAATTCACTTAATGATGTTATTGGCGGTGCTGCAAGTGATTTATCCTGATTCAGGAAATCTCCATTTGCAGACAATTTAAATCTTAATGCACCAATTCTGTTTTCATCATAGACACCTAGTAAGTAATCAGATTCCATTAATGTTTTAGCCTTGCGTTTTTCACTTCTTGCAATAACAACTTCTCTTCTATTCATCAAAACTCTTCCCCAGCGGTCCGGCGAGGAATCCAGGAAAATCCCAAAGTTATTTTTAGCAGCATTTAAATATTGCGTGCCCGAAAAAAGTTGCAGATCAGGATCAATTACCTGAGCAAATTTTGATTTCAGCCATTCGTCTGAATACTCAAATGAAAATATTTCTTTACCTCTTAGAATTTCAGAATACAATACGCCCATTAATGCCGGATTATTTTTAACTCCCTTCCAGTCAGCATAAACAAATATTTCTTTTCGTGTATCTGTCTTTACCATTTCTAATTCTCAGATTTTCTTTTCGGAGCTCTTCCTTTAATAGTTAATTTTGCATCTTGCAGCTTCCTGCCGAGTATATCATCTTTAGCAATATTCAGCAGATCACTTTCGAGTCCGAGCACAGATAAAACATAAGCATAGTTACCGATACCTACTGTGGGTTTGCCTTTTTCAATTTCATATAAAGTTCTTCTGCCGATTCCTGCTCTTTCGGCTACTTGCTGAGTGCTTAATTTTCTTCTCAAGCGGGCGAGCTTTATATTTTCTCCAAGCTCTCTTAAAATTTTATCAGTTTTATATTGTAACATTTTTCAGCTATCCTTTTAATGGGTAATATACCGCACAAATATAATAAAATCGGGCATTATACCGCACACTATAAAAAATATTCTTTGAGGTGAAAAAAGAAACAAAGTTAATATCTGAAAGGTTTCTACTGTAATTCCTTATCCACTTGTTTCCCATAACTGAAGCCGCTGTGGCGGAGTGAGTTAAAAAATATTTCTGTACGTTGCTTTCTTTGGAAAAAACTCTCACTGAGAATTATATCTGGTGATATATTTGGAAAGATTTTATTAAGTTAGTAATAAGATTCTTTGCTCAATTTTATTCTAAGTAAAATATTTTTTCATCAGTATGCCTAAAGTAAAACATAGCATTCTCGGGTGGGCCAGAGAGAATTCTCTTCTGTCTATTGAAGAGGCTGCAAAAAAACTAAAAATAAAAGACGATAAAAAGCTGTACGCAGTTGAAAAGCTTTCTGCTTACGAATCCGGAGAGGAAGAGCCTTCCAGATCTTTGCTTCTTCGAATGTCTCGACAATATCGCCAGCCACTTTTGGTTTTTTATCTGGATAAGCCTCCAATCATTGGTGATCGAGGTGAGGATTTCAGAACTCTGCCTGATCAATTTGATGAAACCGAAAATGTCAATGTTGATATTTTAATAAGGGATATTAAAGCACGACAAAGCACAATCCGCGAAACATTAATTGAAGCTGATGAGGAAATAAAGCTTGGTTTTATTGGTAGAAATAAAATTGTTGATGGTGTAAAGCTCGTTGTCCAAACAATTCGCACTACACTTAATGTGGAACTTGATGACTTTAGGAATCAACCAAGCTATAAAGAAGCATTTAGATATTTGCGCCAAAAGATTGAGGGGATTGGTGTTTTTGTTCTTCTTAAGGGTAATTTGGGATACTATCATACAAATATTGCAGTTACAGCTTTTAGAGGATTCGCACTCGCTGATGACATTGCCCCATTTATTGTAATCAACGATCAGGATTCTGAATCAGCCTGGGCTTTCACACTTATTCATGAAATGGCTCATTTAATTCTTGGGAAAACCGGCATCAGTGGGTATGATGCTGAAAAAAGAATAGAAAAATTCTGCAATGACGTGGCTAGCGAATTTTTACTTCCTCAAATTGAATTTGAAAAGTTTAATCCACATATAAATGATTTTGATAATCTGAAATCTGAAATATCCGAGTACGCATTTTCTAAGAAACTCAGCAGTACTCACCTTGCATATCGCTTATACAAGCGTGGATTTATCAAAGAACCGGTTTGGCGGCAATTACGTAATTTTTATCATACCAGTTGGATGGAAAAACAAAAAAGAGAACGCGACAAAAACAAACTAAAGGAAGGCGGACCCGATTATTATGTGATAAAAAACTATAAGCTGGGTGCGCTTGTTGAATTGGTTCAACGATTAACATATGCCGGTGCGTTAACAACAACAAAAGCCGGGATGATATTAGACATAAAACCTCTCAAAGTGCATCGACTTTTTCAACCAGAGCAATATGTATGAAAGAATATTCTTCGCTATATCTGCTCGATGCTAATACCCTTATAGATGCAAAGAGAGATTATTATCCTATCTCACGTGTACCTGAATTCTGGGAGTGGCTTATCTATCATGGTCAGCAGGGAAGAATAAAAATTCCAATTGAGGTGTATGAAGAATTTTCAGACACTAAGGATAAAGATGGCGAAATGGATGAACTTGCTGATTGGGCTGCCAATAAAGAAGTTAAAGATGCCTTACTATTCAAAGAACAAGCAGAACAGGACTTAGTTGCGAGGATTACATATGGAGGTTATCTTCCTAATCCAGCGGATGATCAATTAAAAAAAATAGGCAGAGATCCATTTCTAATATCTTATGCGCTTAGAGATATTGAGAATCGATGTATTGTGACCACGGAGTCTTCCAAACCGAAAAGTCAGGGGGCAAATCGTCATATCCCGGATGTTCGTAATGATTTTAATATTCGATGCATTAATAACTTTCAAATGATAAAGGAATTGAATTTTAGTACAAGCTGGAAAAAATCTTTAATTCGAAATTTATGATCAACCCTCAACCCCGCAGCTTGAATAAACAGTTAAAAGATAGAGATGATTGTTTTCTAAAGAACCCGCCTATCATTGATTAATGATTCTCTTGTTCCAAATTAACTTACGTTACTGTTCTGCTTAGACTAATTTGAATGCAGAACTTTTCACTAATATATCAACTTTTCCCGCTGCGGTTTTTATCTAAGCAAATAAAAGAATAAGCAGTTGTGCAGTTAACACACGCATGAAAGTAGTTAAAGGATAAACCGCTGCATAGCTTACAGTCGGATGATCATTTCCCGCAACATAAGTAGAAAAAGAAAGTGCCGGCGGATCGGTAGTGCTGCCGGATATTACTCCCATTAGTGATAAAAAATTAATGTGGAAAAAATAATGTCCGATAAATCCAACTATAAGCAGCGGAACAGTTGTTATTATTACGCCATAACCTGCCCAGATTAAACCGCCTTTGTTAAGAATTGTATCGACAAAATCACCTCCCGCAGCAAGACCAACGCAAGCAAGAAAAAGACAAATACCAATTTCACGCACCATAAGGTTTGCGCTCATTGTTGTATAGATAACTAATTTTGTTTTGGTGCCGAGGTAGCTCATAAGAATTGCAACTATCAGGGGACCGCCTGCCAAACCAAGCTTTACAGGCTGCGGAATGCCGGGAATTGAAAATGGTATGCTTCCAACAATAACCCCAACTACAATCCCAATAAAAATAGGAACAAGGTTTGGTTCATTCAGTCTTTTCATTTCGTTACCGAGAACCTTCTCAGCGGCTGCAATGGATTGTTTTGTTCCTACTATTGTAACTCTGTCGCCGACCATTAATCTAAGATCCGGACGTGCAGCCAGATCGATACCAGATCTGTTTACACGCGTAACATTAACACCGAACCGCTGTCTTAGATTTATCTGGTTTAATGCTTTGCCATTAATTTCAGGCTGAGTAATTAAAATTCTTCTGGAAATAAATTCAGCACTATGTTTATTCCAGTCTTCAGTAGTCATCTCAACTGGTTTTCCTAAAAGAGCGCCGATTGATTCTGTGTTTTGCGGAGTAGTAATTGCAAATACTTTATCGCCTTCGTGCAGAATAGTTTCCGAAGAAGCAATTTCAACTTTGCCGGAAGTACGCATAACACGCGAGATAACAAATTTCCGTTCAACCAGGTTCATTAATGCCTGGATACTTTTTCCGAATATTGCAGGGTTTCTTATTTCAATTGATATTAAACTTACTTCATCTTTCTTTCCTGCACCGGCTGTTAACTTTTCTGATTCTTTGGAAAGATTAATTCTGAAAATGTATCTGAGAGCAACAATAGAAAATATAATTCCCGTAACACCAAGCGGATAAGCAACAGCATAACCGAGTGCAATAGTCGGATCGGTTACACCATTATTCAAAGTAGCAAAAGCTTCCTGTGCTGCGCCAAGCCCCGGTGTGTTTGTGATTGCACCGGAAAGAATTCCAACCATAGTTGTGATAGGAATACCGGAAGCGGAATGTATTATCAAAGCTGCAAGCACACTTAGAAGAACAATTCCAACTGCAAGTAAATTAAGAAGAACTCCTCCTTTTTTTAAGGAAGAAAAAAAACCGGGACCTACCTGAAGTCCGATTGCAAATACAAAAAGAATCAATCCGAATTCTTTAACAAAATCCAGAGTTGAACTATCGGCACGGAAACCGAAATGAGATACAGCAATACCTGTGAATAAAACCATTGCAATGCCGGGTGAAATTCCGCCGATTTTTATTTTTCCAAGTGCAATACCGACAGCTACTACAAATGCGAGAAGGAGAATAGTATGCGCTATTCCGGCACCCCACAACAATTCTGATATCCAGCTCATAGTTTAACTATAAATAAATATTTAAAAACCTATTTATCAAAAATAAGGATTATTAACCGAAGTCAGGCAAGACTGTTTATTTGAACAAGGTAACAAAACCAGCTAACTGAATAGTTACAGCTTTT
>JAVEUY010000103.1:0-8085 GCA_034005315.1 Ignavibacteriaceae bacterium
TACTTACGATCTCTTCAGGCGATGTAGATGAAGCGCTTAACTGGATGAATGATATTGACAGAAAATATAAGATAACTGACAGTAATTATGGAATGGCTGATTTTATTGAAGATCTCAAAGATCAAAATTACATTAAACAAGATGATGAATCGTTAAAATTTATCCCTACAAATAAATCAGAAAGAACTATCAGAAAGCGGTCTCTTGAAGAGATATTCGGAAAACTAAAAAAGAATCTGACTGGTAATCATAAAACTTTTTTATCCGGTCAGGGCGATGAACAAACATCAGAGAAAAGACAATATATGTTTGGCGATCTGCCTGAACAAATTGATATAACTGATTCGATAAGAAAAGCACAAATAAATCATGGTATTGATGAATTCAGTTTAACAGAAGATGACCTGGAAGTTGAAGAAAGAGATTACAAAACCTTAACTTCAACCGTTTTGATGATAGATATTTCTCATTCAATGATACTTTATGGTGAAGACCGGATTACACCAGCGAAAAAAGTTGCAATGGCTCTTTCCGAATTAATTACTACAAAATTTCCCAAAGACACTCTTGATTTAATTGTATTTGGAAATGATGCGTGGGAAATTTCAATCAGAGATCTGCCATATCTTGAAGTCGGACCTTATCACACAAATACAGTTGCAGGACTTGAATTAGCCGGTGATATTTTAAGACGAAGAAAAACCAACAACAAACAAATATTTATGATAACTGACGGTAAACCAACCTGCTTAAAAGAAGGAATAAGATATTATAAAAACAGTTTTGGTCTCGATAGAAAAATATTAAACAGAACTTTAGATCAGGCTGCAAAATTTCGAAGAGCCGGAATTGCTATTACAACTTTTATGATTGCGCGTGATCCTTATTTGCAGCAGTTCGTAAGAGAATTTACCAGGACAAACAATGGAAGAGCCTTTTACAGCAGTTTATCCGGATTAGGTGATTTTATTTTCGAGGATTATATAAGAAACAGAAAAAAGAGAGTAAGGTGATTTTATGAATGCAGATCAAATTAAAAATTTAGGGGAACTAAAAAGAAGCGGATATAAACCGGTTTCAATTAAGGATGAGATGCGAAATAATATGATTGCATCACTCAGGAATAATTCAAATCCTTTTGAAGGAATATTTGGTTACGATGAAACTGTATTGCCTGAATTACAAACCGCAATTCTTTCAAGGCATAACATTCTTTTACTTGGATTAAGAGGGCAGGCAAAAACAAGAATTGCAAGATTATTAGTTAATCTTCTTGATGAATATATTCCCATTATTGAAGGAAGCGATTTAAATGAAGATCCGTTAAACCCGATAACTTATCAATCAAAATTAAAAGTTGTGGAAAAAGGAGATGATCTTCCGGTTACCTGGCTTCACAGGTCTTTCAGATATACAGAAAAACTTGCTACACCTGATGTTACTGTATCTGATCTTATCGGCGATGTTGATCCGATTAAAGCAGCTAACCTGAAGCTGCCCTATTCAGATGAAAGAGTTATTCATTTCGGATTAATTCCAAGATCGCATCGTTCAATATTTGTTATTAACGAACTGCCCGATCTTCAGGCAAGAATACAGGTTTCCTTATTCAATATTCTTCAGGAAAATGATATACAGATTCGTGGATTTAAATTACGGCTTCCTCTTGATATTGAATTTATTTTTACTGCCAATCCTGAGGATTATACAAATCGCGGAGCAATAGTTACACCGCTTAAAGACCGAATTGACAGCCAGATAATTACACATTATCCAAAATCAATTTCAGTATCACAAAATATAACTGAACAGGAAGCAAATTTAGCAGATGAGCAAAGCGATAACGTTATTGTTTATCCTCTGTTAAAAGAACTAATTGAACAAATTGCTGTTGAAGCCAGAAAGAGTGAATATGTTGATGAAAAAAGTGGTGTCTCTGCAAGATTAACTATTTCTGCTTACGAAAATTTAATCAGTTATGCTGAAAGACGAAGAATCATTAATTCAGAAAAAATTGTTTATGCCAGAATATCAGATTTAGCCGGAGTAATTCCAACTATAACCGGTAAAATAGAGCTTGTTTACGAAGGTGAACAAGAGGGTCCGGTTAAGGTTGCTAATATCCTGATCAATAAAGCCATTAAAACAATTTTTGAAAAGTATTTTCCAAATCCTGAAATACTGAAGAAACAACAGGGAAAAAATCCTTACTCTGAAATTATAAACTGGTTTTCAAAAAACAATCATGTAGATATACTTCTTAATGCAACTAATGAGGAATATAAATCCATCCTGCTTAAAATTCCCGGACTTAAACCGATAATTAATAAATATCAGGCAGATGCAGATGAAACGCTTTCATTACTTTTTATGGAGTTTATTCTTCATGGATTATCTGAGTATTCTATGCTTAGTAAATTCGGACTCCAATCAGGATTTCAATTTAAAGATATGTTAAGCAGTATGTTTACAATTAATGATACTGATAAATACGAAGATCAAATAAATGATGAAGATCCGGATTTATACTGATAAACAAGAAAATGATTAATCATTAACTTATTTTAACTGAAACCGACTATTTCTTTTGTTCGTTATATTTTTCTAGCACGTATTTTACTACCGCATCTACTTCCTTTGGAGTTAAACCGGGATTCGGCATCGGAGGATAAGCGGGATCTATTTTTACCGGATTTCTGATAAATGCTATTAACTGAGCTTCTTTACCCTCGTATTTTGGAAGCACATCAAAATGAGCAGGTCCTACAAACTTTTGATCAAACTTATGGCAGCTTGCACATCTTACATCATAAATCTCTTTTCCGTTTAATACAGCAGCGGTTCCCTCTCCTTTTAGTTCTGCAAGCATTCTGTCATAATCTGTACTAAGAACTAATGAATGATTTTCAGTTGCATTAGTCATTGCTTTTTGATCTTTAATAATCAAAGCAATCCAGCCGAAGATTAAAATAAAAAATATTAATGATCCAAATTTGTATTCGTTCTTGTTTAATATCATATAGAATAAATGATATGCAAGAAATATTAAAAGAATACTTATAACCGGATACATAAATATTGCACCGGATAATGCAGTCTCGGAAAACGAGAATAAATTAATTGCAATAAAAACCGGTAATAATATTGATGCCCTCAAACCGGATTTTGAACAAATACCGGTTACGAATTTTGTGTAATCAGAATCGTCTTTCTGTTTTACTTTTTTCCAGTATAAATGAACAAATAAAAAAGCTGCATTACTTAAAGCAAATACAAACACCAGAAAAAACAACAAGTTTAATAAAACTTTTGGTGCAGCTATTGATGTGATAACTCCGGGAAAACTCCAGGTTAAAAAGTTTGTTACTGATGTAATAGCAGCAACATAAAACCAGATGCCAGCAAACAAAAATATCAAACCAATTTTACCGTAATTTGATTTGAGATAAAAAGAATTTGATTCTGATATCCTGTTTTCATCTTTAGTATTATCGGAATCATTTATCTTAATAGAAACCATTAAGTTTCTATAAGCATAAATCAAAACCAAGGCAGTTGAAACAAAAACAAATGAAAGAACAAGGAAACCTACAGTTTGTATCCGTGATGTATGAAGTAACTGAGTCAGTACCAGGATTGCAGTTAATAATGGCACTAAACCAAGTATTATTCCGGCAGCCGGATTTACAGTCAGATATTCAATTAACTGTTTAGAAAATTTCAGATAAAAAAGATTTTTTGTTTTTTTAAATCTCTTCAGAAAATAGATAGAAGAAAATGCTCCTCCAAAAACAACACTTATAAACGGTACAAAAAGAGCAAGAACAAGCGTAAGTATATAATGAAGAAGTCCAATATGTTCAGCAGATTGCGGTAAAACTAATTTATCTAAAAATTCCATATTTATTTTTTATTTAATCAGGTTAAAAGTTTATCGATTGATACCATCAGCACTACAAATAATGCAAAATAATTAATACCCTTAAAGGCAAACTTATAAGAAGTTCTTTCAACAGTGCTTCTGATAAGACTTATTGATTTATAACTAAGCCATACTGCAGCAAGTAATAAACTTAAGTTTATATAACCATTCTGAGATATCTGAAACAATGGTAAAAGTAAACCTGTTACTGCAGTTGCTATTATCCAGATAAAAGTTATTCTTCCTAATTGCTGTTGATTGAAAATTTGTGTTAAAGTAGGAAAACCTGCTTTCTGATAATCTTTATCAAGAAGCAAAAGAAGCAGCCAGAAATGTGGTATCTGCCAGATAAAGAAAAAAATAGCAATCAACAGAATCTGCGGATTAAAAATATCCCCGCCTGCTGATACCCACCCGACCATTGGCGGCAATGCTCCTACTATTGATCCGGGAATAATTGCAAACGGTGTTTTTTTCTTCAGCGGAGTATAAATTGCGTTGTACCAAATCAAATTAAGTATCCCAAGTGCTAAAGCAAGCAAACCTCCGCCAAAAAACAGCATAATAGATCCGCTGACAGCAAGGAAGATAGCAATAAAAAGTACAGTTGATGCTTTTATTTTACCTGAAGGAATGGGTCGTGATTTGGTTCTTTCCATCAACCTGTCTGTATTCCGTTCCTGGTAATGATTTATTGCTGCAGAGCCGCAAGCTAAAAATAAAATGCCTATTGTAGGAAGAATTATTTCTGAATTGATTGTGCCTGAATAAGCAATATAACCAAAAGCAGTAGTAACAGTTACGAAGACAGTAATGCTTAGCTTCGTAAGCTCCGTAATTATTTTAATTTGATTTAACAATTTATAGTTGGTATCGGTTTACTTTGTTGTCTCAGTATCAAAACTTCCATATAGCCAGTTACTAAAGTCTTCTTCAGAAACAACTTTTATTTTGTTGTACATATATGAATGATTTAATCCGCAGTATTCTGCACAGGCAATATCATAATCACCGATTTCATCAGCTTCAAACCAAACAACTCTGTTTTGTTTTGGAAAAACATCTTTTTTAATTCTGAATGCCGGGATATAAAATGCATGAACGACATCCATAGATTGTAAATTCAGTACAATTGGTTTATCAACAGGAACGTACAAAGAATCAGCAACCTTCCCATTGGCATATTTAAAACTCCAATTCCACATTTGCGCAGTTACATCAATAGTCATAGCATTTTCCGGAATATCAGACATTTTTAAGTAACCCTTCCAGCCCCACCAGAACATAATAAGAACCAGTATTGTGGGAATGAGTGTCCAGGTTATTTCGAGCTTAACACTTCCGTGAACATTAGTTGCTTTTGGATTTCTCTTTCGATTGTATTTTATAACAAAATAAATCAGCAATCCTGTTATAAGAACAAGAAAGAACACTGAGACTATAAGTGTAAAAAGAAAAAGTGAATCTACATCGTGAGCAAAATTGGATGCACCATTAAACATATTTAATTCCTTACAATAAAAGAATAATCAGAAAATAATAAAATGAATGATACTATAAGAAATATCAGAGCTACAAAAACAAAAACTTTGAATGTTTTATCTTCGCTTTTTAAATGCATAAATATTGTTAACACCAGATAAGCTTTTACAGATGCAATAATCAATGCAGTAGCTACAGTTAATCCGCCAAGATTAATTCCTGCAACAGCAACAGTTACAGCAGTTAAAGCCATCAAAGCAAGCCACACCAGGATATAACTTCCATAACTGTGTGAATTATCTAAATGTTTTTCTTGATTCATTTCCATAAAAATCCTTTTTCAATCTTAGGTTATTAAGTAAAATAACGGGAATAAGAAAATCCAGATTATATCAACAAGGTGCCAGTATAAGCCGGCAGTTTCCAATTTTACATAGCTATCAGATCTGATTATTCCTTTTGAAGTAAATCTCATCATTATGGCAATTAAAACTATACCAATAATAACATGCAGCCCGTGCAGACCGGTCATTACATAATACAATCCGTAGAATACAATTTCACCGGAAGGTTTTGCCAGCAGTACATCAGAACCTGGATAAATTCCGTGACTGAATTTTGCTGTCCATTCAAAATACTTATTTATCATAAACCCAAATGCAAGCAGGATAGTAACGAACTGCAAAAAAACCGATAAGGATTTATGACCTCTCTGGATTGCCGCAATAGATAATGCCATAGTAAGAGAACTTGTAAGTAAAATTGCTGTGTTAAAAGTTCCTATTATAATATTAAGATCTTTTGCTGCAAGATGAAAATCATCCGGATATGTATATCTGTAAATAGAATAAAGAATAAACATTCCTCCAAAAAGCAAAAGCTCTGTAAAAAGGAACAGCCACATTCCCATTCGTGCACCAATATCATCCCGATGGATGTGAGTTACCGTTTGTTCTTGTGTACTCACTTAACCTCCTGAACTTGTCTAATATCAGTTTCATTTTCTTTGTATTCGTAAGGTGCATGATGCACTGTTGGAATTTCTAAAAAGTTCTCATGAATAGGCGGAGTCTCAATTGTCCATTCCAATGTTTCACCGCCCCAAATATTCTTTTCTGTAACTTTTTTACCGCGCACTAATGAAACAACAAAATTAGTAAACATAATCAGTATTCCTGAAATCAGTATCCATGAACCAATAGTTGAAAGTAAGTGATAGATATGGAATTCAGGTAAATAATCATAATATCTTCTTGGCATACCTAACCATCCCATAATAAACATCGGGAAATAAAGCAGATTAAATCCGATAAACACAAGCCAGAACGTTCTCATAGCAACTTTCATGTTATACATTCTGCCAAACATTTTGGGCCACCAGTAATGTAAAGCTGCAAAAATTCCAAAACCTGCTCCGCCAAACATAACATAATGGAAATGAGCAACTACAAATGAAGTATCGTGCACCATTATATCAATTGACAGAACGCCCAGCATCACACCAGTTAAACCGCCAATCGAAAACTGAAATATAAAAGCAAGAACATAAAGCAAAGACGGAGATACTTCAATTGAGCCTTTATAAAGAGTTGCAGTCCAGTTAAAAACTTTTATTGCACTTGGTATAGAAACTATCATTGTTAATAGTGAAAAAACAAATTGTCCTGTATTACTCATTCCGGCAGTAAACATATGATGTGCCCAAACCAATGAACCAAAAAATGCTATAGCCACACTTGATAATGCAATAAACTTATATCCAAAAATTGTTCTTCTTGCAAAAACAGGAATTATTTCTGATACAATTCCCATTGCAGGCAGTATCATTATATAAACAGCAGGATGTGAATAAATCCAGAACAGATGTTGAAATAAAACCGGATCACCGCCAAGTGCAGGATCAAACAATCCAACATTAAATGTTCTTTCGATTACAACCAGAAGCAAAGTAATTCCGATAATTGGTGTAACTAACACCTGAACCCATGCAGTTGAATAAATAGACCAGACAGATAATGGTGTTTTAAACCAGGTCATACCCGGAGCTCTTAAACGATGTACTGTTGTTACAAAATTGATTCCGGTTAATATAGAAGAGAAGCCCAGAACAAAAGCTGCGAACAATGCATATATTACATTCGTTCCGGTTCTGACACTGTAAGGGATATAAAACGTCCAGCCTGTATCAGCAGCACCGCCGGGTGCAATTATTGAAATTATAGCAAGCAATCCTCCGATAATATAGAGATACCAAGACAATAAATTCAGTCTTGGGAAAGAGACATCTCTTGCACCTATAAGTATCGGTAGAAAAAAATTACCAAAAATTGCAGGGACAGCAGGAATTAAAAACAAAAATACCATTATTACTCCGTGAAGAGTAAAAAAGGAATTATAAGTCTGCGGGTCCATTATCGTTCTGCCGGGGGCAATCAATTCCAATCTTATTAAAAATCCAAATGTTGCACCGACAAGGAAAAAAGAAAGTATCGAGATTAAATATAGTATTCCAATTCTTTTGTGATCAGTAGAAAGTATCCAGCCAAGAAAACCTATATACTTTCCCTTATAATCCAAATAACTTGGATGCTTACCGTTTGTCGGAACTGTTACTGTTTCATTCATCTAATTAACTACCTCGTTTTAATATCATCTTTTTTAGGTTTAAATCTTAAGAACAC
>JAVEUY010000104.1:0-8052 GCA_034005315.1 Ignavibacteriaceae bacterium
TGCAGATATAAACCAGGCTTTTAGCGGTAATTACAATCCGGATGCAAGATTAGCAACTCTGGAATATCCGCTGCCATTAATTTTCAGAGCAGGGCTTTCAATGGATGTTATCGGAGGCAGCGAATCTGTACTTCAATCAGAAGATTACCGTCTTACTTTAGCTGCTGAAGGAACTCATCTTAATGATAATAATGAGCGCTTCAACATTGGCAGCGAAATCTCATGGACAGAAACATTGTTTCTCAGAGCAGGATATAAAATAAATTACGATACGGAAAAATGGGCATTGGGTTTAGGTGTCAATATTCCTGTTGGTAATCAGAAAGTTGCTTTCGACTACGCATATATTAGTTTTGAAAACCTCGGGAATGTATCACAGTTTTCTGTACAACTTCAATTGTAAAAATTTCTAAACAAAGATTTAACAGGAGCAATATCAAATGATTACTTATATCAGTAAAATTTTTAAAATAACTCTTTTAATTTCATTCTCAATACTCAGCTTCATTTATTTAACAAGCTGCAAGAGTGAGGAAAAGAAAGATGCTGAACAGGAGTTTAAAGTCTGGAAAGTTCCAAATGTTACTAATGGTGCTGAGTTCTACTTTTCACCGGATGGACAAAGTATGATTGGCAATGCAAAATATAATGACGATTCTTCTCATCAGGTTTATACATTAAAAATTGACGGAACCGATATTAAGAGAATTAACTCTATCGGTGAAGATGCTTGTTCATTTTATTTTCCCGACGGTAAAAAAATAATCTGGACCTCAACAAGAGATAATCTCGATTTACCAAAAGGTAACTGGTCAAATTCAAAAGATTATCCTGCCGGAGCTGAATTATATACAAGCGATCTTGATGGCGGCAATGTTGTCAGATTAACAAACAATAAATATTATGATGCAGAAGTTTCTGTTTCACCTGATGGAAAGAAAATTTTATTTACCAGACAAATTGACGGCAAGTGTGATTTGTGGATGATGATTTCTGACGGAACTAACGAACATCAAATTACTTTTACTGATGAATGGCAGGAAGGCGGTGCTTTTTATTTAAATGACAGCCAAACTATTATCTACAGAGCATGGCTGCGCGAAGATGATGGTAAACGCGGAATACCGATGACAATATTTACAATTAAGGATGATGGAACTGACCTGAAACAAATTACATTTGAAGAAGGAACAAATTGGGCTCCGTTCCCGGCACCTGATGGAGATCATTTTGTTTTTATTAAGGTTTTGGAGCCGTTCAATTTTGAAATTTATTTAATGAGTATAAGTACTGGTAAACAAACCCGACTTACTTTTAATGATGCATTTGACGGCTTTCCGGTAATTTCGCCGGATGGAAAATACCTTGCATTTTCTTCGAACAGAGATGAGGAACCGGGAGTAAGAACTCTTTCACCATATATTATGGATATTTCATCTCTGAATCTTGGACGCAAATAAGTATTTTTTTAGAAATGTATCCTTAATTTTTTTAAGCTGCATAAATTTTATTTGATTTTAAAAGACTCAAAAATTTTTATCTTAAATACTTTTTTTATTTTGGGCAATATTGGATTTATTTCATTTGCCCAAAATGAAATAAATAAAACTGCCGATACATTATCACATCATTCTGATTTATCGCATCATAATTCTGATTTAAGGCATTCTGTTTTTGGTCCTCCTTCCCGGATCAATGGAAGTTTCAGTTGTCTTTTATAAATTCAAAAAAAACAAAATGCTTCTGCATTTAATTTTTACAGAAAAAATCAAAGAGATAAAGTTCTGTTCCTTTCATTAACAAACAATTCAGGATGGTTTAAAAATCTTTAACGATTTTCTTTTTGGAATAATCCATTATCCATCAAAAAAAGATTTTACAATTGCATTATCTTATCTTTTATTGTGACCTTTTAGGCATTATAGAACCTGCTGTAATCAGTAATTTTAATTATATTAAGCCCCGTAATTCAAAGAAAAAATTAATAATTGTTATAACTACTACAGGAAAGTAAATTATATGACAGATATTATTAAAATCGGAATATTGTTTGTGCATCTTGCACTGATCTTTTACACTCTTTTTATCTTTTTTGAGAGAAAAGAAAAACGAGCTTCTACAAGAGTGCTTATATTCATTACTATCGCAATTATTTCTGATGTTATAGCTACATCTTTTATGATGGTCGGCGCAACAACAACTTATTTTACACTGCATGGTATTATCGGATACACCGGTTTACTATTAATGATGATTGTATTCACTCTTCTGATCAGATTCAGAATGAAATCCGGAAGCGAAGCCTCTGTTTCAAAAGGTTTTCATAATTATATCTTGATAGCATATTTAGGATGGCTTGTTGCCTTTATTACCGGAGCTGCAGTTTCAATTTTCAGACACTGAGAATAATCTTCACTATGAATCTAAAAAGATAATTAAATATCTTATTCCGCAACTATAGAATTTATTTATAAACTTTTTTGATATTATGAAAAAATTAATCCTATATCTAATTGTATCATTAGTCTTTCTTACCACTTACACAGATGGTCAGGATTTTTCTTTACAAGTAATAACCGGAACAGGCAAAGCTGGTTTTAAAGACGGCAAAAGTGCGGAATTAAATAAACCAATCAGGTTAGCTTCATACAAAAATAATTCTATAATTTTTGCTGATATAAATAATCATGCTGTTCGGATTGTTACTCTTGATGGTGAAGTTACAACTATTGCAGGCGGTCCTGATAAAAAAGGTTATAAGGATGGTTTATCTTCTGAGGCTGAATTTAATTCCCCGCACGGTGTTGCTTATGACAGCGTTAAAGATATTATTTACGTTGCCGAAGCCGGAAATAATCTTATCAGAACTATCACAAAAAATAATGAGGGAGAATTTGTTGTAAGCACTTTAGCAGGTATCCCAAACGAAAAAGGTTTTAAAGACGGTAAATCAGATTCCGTATTATTTAATTCACCCCATGCAGTGATATTGAGAAAAGAAGGTGGCGTTTATGTTGTTGATATCGGTAACTCACGAGTGCGCCAAATAGTAGATGGAATTGTATCAACAGTTGCAGGAAGCGGAAAATCCGGTAATGATGACGGCAAATATGATGAGGCTTCTTTTGTATATGCAATTGATATAGTATCAGACGGTGAAAATATTTTTGTTGCTGATGCAGGAAGTAACCTGATCCGGAAAGTGATTCCGAATAAGGATGTAAAGACAATACAGTTAAGTGATACTCTTAAAACTCCACACGGAATCGCTGTTGATGATAACGGCAGCATTTACATCGCTGATATGGGGACTCACAGAATCCTTAAGATTGACACTCACGGTAAAGTTACAACTATCGCAGGCACAGGAAAAGCAGGCTCAGATTTAAATGAATTAAACAGACCATCAGCCGTTTTAGTGCATGCCGGTTATTTATGGATCGCTGATTTAGATAATCATCAGATTAAAGTTTTGAAACTTGATAATTAGAATTTTTTATTTTTACTAATAAGGAGAATGGTATGAAAGCTTTGACAATATTTATTTTATTATCTCTCTTAGTCAGTTCGGGTATTGCACAGGATTTTGATCCTGAAAGATTACCGATCGGTGATATTAACCGTAAGTATGATTTCTGTATGGTTAAACTCGATAAAATATTTGATACAAAGGCCGGGAAAGAGATTACTTATGATGATATGATCTCTGAACTTAAAAATTACCGTATTGTTATGGTAGGCGAATCACATACAAATCAGCTTTACCATGATGTTGAGTTAAACATAATCAAAGGTTTGTATGAGGCAGGAAAACCAGTGGTTCTTGCTCTTGAAATGTATAATCCAAAGCAGGATGAAGCACTTGCAAATTGGGTCAGCGGTAAAACTGATCCTAATACATTTATGGAACAAACAGATTATCTGACAACCTGGGGACATAACTATCGTTATTATAAAGCCATTTTTGATTATGCAAGAGAAAAACATATTCCAATGTATGGTGCTAATATTGAAAAGAAATACACTTCAAAAATCGGAAGAGGCGGAGTAGCAAGCCTTACTGAAGATGATCTTAAAGTTATCCCTCAAATAGATACAACAGATCTCGAACATAAATTTTTAATAAAAGTTATGATGCAGGGAATGGATGCAACTATGCCGGATCAATTTAATAATATGTATCCTGCTCAATGTCTGTGGGATGCAGCAATGGGCGAAGGTGCAATCAGAACTGCTGAAAAATATCCTGATGCAACCGTTGTATTATTAGCCGGAAGCGGTCACGTAGTTTATAATAATGGAATTGGTAAAATTATTCAGAAAAGAAGCAACTTATCATTTGCTTCCGTTGTTCCGGTTGATGTGCCTGTAAAAATAAAAGAAGAAGGTATGATGCAGATCAGAAAAGAGATTAAGAAAGAAAAAGCAGAGGATAATAAAACTGATATGCCGCATAAAGAAGGAATGCAGGAAAAAGAAAAATCTTCAAATCCTCATATGCTTATGATGACCAATCAAACTCCTTATAAAATAGTAATTAAAAGTTATGCAGACTTTATCTGGGGCGTTAAAGAAGTAAAAGAGGAATTATATCCCGCATTTGGATTCAGTGTAAAAGAGGAACCTCAGAACGGCGGCTATCTTGTTGAAAGAGTAATGCCTAATACAATTGCTTTTGAAAATGGTTTAAAGCGAAATGATATTATTCTTTCTATTGACGATAAATCTTTTGACACTTCTACTGCACTTAGGAAATATCTTCAATTTAAAAACTGGGATGAACAAATGTCATTTTCACTTCTGAGAGATGATGAGAAAGTGGATTTATCTTTTGTTGTCAAACCAGTTAAAGATGATGAGTGATCCTGATTTTCATTCTATGAAAATTTATTTCTTATGATAGATCTTAAAAGGACTAGTTATGATTAAAAAAATATTTGCTTTTATACTGTTAACTGTAACACTAAGCGCTCAAAATTCTTTAATTCATCACGAATTAAATGTGGTAATTAAACCTGATATCTCTTTTTTGGAAGTTACAGATGAAATATTAATTGACAAGATATTAGTTAAGGACGGACTTCAGTTCAAACTAAATAGTGCTTTAACAGTTGAACCATCAGAAATGATTACAAAGCTTGATTACCAGGCTGATGCTGAAGATATAGGAATGGATATAGATAATGCCGGAACAAAAAGTGATCTCAAATTAAATATCTATAAAATTAAACCTTCTCCAAATGCTTCCGGTGATATGAAATTAATTCTTAAATATAATGGTAAGATTGAATCACCGATTAAACAAAGTAAAGAAAATTATGCAAGAGGATTCAGTGAGTCACCCGGTATAATTTGGGAAGAAGGAGTTTATCTTGCAGGTTCAACTTATTGGGTCCCCTATTTTGGCGAAGAATTAATTTCTTTCAACTTAACTACTACTGCACCGGATAATTGGAAAACAGTTTCTGTTGGTTCAAGAACTTCTGATGAAATAAAAAACGGACTTCATATTGACAGGTGGGAATCTCCTACTCCTCAGGAAGAAATATTTTTAATTGCCGCACAGTTCCACGAGTATAATTATCCTATGGGAAATGTAACAGCTTATGCTTTTTTACGAACACCTGATGAAGCATTAGCAAATAAATATCTTGAAGCTACTGCTCAATACATGGAAATGTACCGCAAGCTTGTAGGCCCGTTTCCTTATACTAAATTTGCACTGGTTGAAAACTTTTGGGAAACAGGTTACGGAATGCCTTCATTCACGCTTCTCGGTGAAAAGATAATTCGTTTACCTTTTATACTTCACTCATCTTACCCGCACGAACTGCTTCATAATTATTGGGGTAATTCTGTTTATGTGGATTTTAAATCAGGAAACTGGTGTGAAGGACTTACGGCTTATATGGCTGACCATCTTATTAAAGAACAGCGCGGACAAGCTGTAGAATATCGCAGTGAAACTCTGCAGAAATTTACTGATTATGTTACACCTGAAAATGATTTTCCGCTTTCAAAATTTTCATCACGTTTTGATCCGCCAAGCGAAGCAATTGGTTATGGAAAAACTTCTATGATGTTTCATATGCTTAGACGAAAAACCGGAGATGAACAGTTTATAAAAAGCTTTCAGGTTTTTAACCGTAATAACAAATTTAAACGGGCATCTTTTGATGATATCAGAAAAGCATTTGAAGAAGTAACCGGAAAAGACTGGAAATGGTTTTTTGATCAATGGGTTAACCGTACAGGCGCTCCTCAGTTAGTTCTTGAAGATGTTCAGGTAAATTCAGTCAGAGGATCTGAAAATATTTCTTTTACACTCAAACACATTCAAGCTGAAGATGTTTTTTATTTAGATGTTCCTGTTGTTATTGTTACAAAGAACGGAACTAAAACTGAAATTATTGAGATGAACGATAAAGTATCTAAGTATAATATTACTGTTGATTCTGAACCTCTTAAAATTTTGATTGATCCGGAATTTGATCTTATGCGAAAGTTAGATCCGCATGAATCAGCACCAACTTTTACTAAAGCATTTGGTTCTAAAAAATCTTTAATCCTTATGCCTGATCAAAAAGATGAAAACTATCAGCAGTACAAAGATTTTGTTGAATTATGGACAAGTAGAGATGAAACTAAATTTACAGTAAAATCCCAGAATGAAATCAATCAGCTTCCTGATAATGAATCAGTTATGATTCTCGGTATGAACAATAAATTCAGTTCTGTAATTGATAATGAGTTGAAGAAGTACAATTCAGAAATTCTTAATCACGGCATTAAATTCGGGAAGAGAGAAATATCTTCTGATGATAATAGTTTCTACATTTCTGTATCTAATCCTGAAAATATAAAAGAGGTTATCACATTACTAACAATTGGTAACAAATCAGCAGTTGAAGGACTTAATGACAAACTTCCACATTATGCAAAATACAGTTATCTTGCTTTCAATGGCAGCGAGCCGACAAATATTGAAAAAGGAGTTTGGTCTGTAATTAGTTCTCCGTTGTTTAAAAATATCTCTTCAGCAGACAGTGATGCAGAAGTAAAATTAGAAACCAGGAAAGCGCTTGCTTATTTAGAGCCTGTATTTTCAGCAGAAAAAATGATGGAGACAGTAAAATTTCTTGCTTCTGATGATCTGAAAGGACGTGGAATCGGAACTCCGGAATTAGATATTGCTGCTGATTATATCGCTAAGAAATTTGAAGAATATGGTTTACTCCCCGGTGGTGATGATGCTACTTATTTCCAATCTTGGAAACAGGATGTGCGTGATAAAAAGAATTTAAGTTTAAAAAATATTATCGGAATTATTCCGGGAACAAATCCTGACTTATCAGAAGCAATTGTTATATCTGCTCATTATGATCACCTTGGATTAGGATGGCCTGATATTAAAAAAGGTAACGAAGGAAAAATTCATAATGGTGCTGATGATAATGCGAGCGGAGTTTCTGTTCTGCTTGAATTAGCCCGAAGTCTTGGCAAGTCATTAAAACCGGCAAGAACTATAATCTTTGTTGCATTTACTGCAGAAGAAGCCGGATTGATAGGCAGCAGATATTTTGCAGCTAATTATAAAAAATATCCGGTTGATAAAATATTTGCTATACTTAATTTGGATACCGTTGGGAGATTATTCGGCAACAAATTAATGGTGCTTAATACTAACACTGCACGTGAATGGAAATTTATTTTTATGGGTGCAAATTTTACTACAGGAATACAAACTGAATTAGTAACTCAGGACCTTGATGCCAGCGATCAAACAGCTTTTATAGAAAAAGGAATCCCCGGTGTTCAGCTTTTTTATACCGGAATAAAATCTGATTATCATTCACCCGAAGATGATGCTGATAAAATCGATGCTGATGGATTAGTAAAGACTGCTACAATAGCACGCGAGGTTTTAGAATACTTAGCTGATCGGACTGAGCCTATGCCATTTACCGGCTCACAAAGTGAAAGTAATTCTACAACTAAAAAGAATACCGGAGAGCGCAATGCAAGTACTGGTGCTATGCCTGATTTTGCATA
>JAVEUY010000105.1:0-8013 GCA_034005315.1 Ignavibacteriaceae bacterium
AAACAGTAACAGCCGCAAGAGAAGCAGCTCAACGATCTGAAAAATCCAAAAATGGTTATAATGGAATTTTTATTGGTGCTGCAATAGAATTAAAATACGGCACACTCATTACTGGAAAAAATTCACCGATAATGCACGCCACTGCAAGCCTTATATTAAATGCTTCAAAACATCTTGCCGGTCTGCCTGATAATCTTCACCTGCTGCCAAGAAGTATAATGAACTCATTAAGCTATCTTAAAAAAGATGTTTTAGGAGGCAAAGATGTGAGTCTTGATGCTGAAGAAACTCTGATTGCATTAAGTATCAGTGCAACATCAAATCCGGCAGCACAAATGGCACTTGAAAAAATGAAAGAACTTGAAGGCTGTGAGGTTCACATTACTCATATTCCTACACCCGGAGATGAAGCGGGTCTTAGAAAATTAGGTGTTCATCTTACATGCGATCCGGATTTTTCATCAAAAAGATTATTTATCAGTTAGCTAAATAACAAGCAGTTATCCTACTCCTTCTCAGATTAAACCTGATCAATTATTAAGGTCTTATTGATTTAAGCAATGTCTCTCCGTTATTTATTGAAAAACCAGAATACAAACACATAAGAGCCGTTGGTGAAAAGTGTGGTTTTGTTTATTTTTGCCACGCATCCGTAGCTCAGTTGGTAGAGCAGTAGACTCTTAATCTATTGGTCGGGGGTTCGAGTCCCCCCGGGTGTACCAAAAATTTTTACCACAACAAAGTATTTTTTACCCTCTGACAGAGGGTTTTTTATTTTTTATTGATTTATAATTCAGCATAGCTTTTGAAGTTGTTTTATACAAAATCAGGAGATCATCATTTTGAAAACCTTACTGTTTATTTTAATTATATTGTTAACTATTCCATATAGTTTGTATCCTCAGGATGTTGAAGATACATTAATGTTATATGGTAGAAATCGATTTTATAAAATTCACTTACCTGTAGGATACAATTATCAAAAAAGTTATCCGTTGGTTTTTGTATTTCATGGCGGATTGGGAAATCCTGATATGATTGCAAAAAAAACCGGATTTTCTGAGAAAGCAGATAAAGAAGGTTTCATCGTTGTTTATCCTTATGGAACCGGCTCTTTTAATAAAAAACTTTTAACCTGGAATACATGGGATTGCTGTGGATATGCATATAAAAATAATATTAATGATGTAGATTTTATTAATGCAGTTCTGAAAAGGATAAAATCAGAATATGTAATCGATGAAAAAAGAATTTATGCTGCGGGTTTATCAAACGGCGGAATGATGTGTTATCTGCTGGCTTGTGAGCTTTCTGAACACTTTGCAGCTATTGCACCGGTAGCTGCATCAATGTTTGATACAATCTCCTGCAATCCTGAAAAAGAAGTTTCAATTATTGCTTTCAACAGTATTAACGACGAAAATATTCCATACAATGGTATATCGGAAAAAGATTCATCCGCTGAAATGAAAACTCTTCCGGTTGAAAAAGTTATTAATATGTGGGTAAATAATTTTGACTGTGTTCATTTACGAACCTCAGACAGTTCGTCATTTCAAAAAACTGATTATATAAATAAAAATGGAACTGAAATAATATTATATAAAATGTTCTCAGGCGGTCACTCGTGGCCCGGCGGAGAAAGACTAAGGAAGTTTGATGATAATCCGGTTAAAAATATTTCAGCTACGGATCTTATCTGGGAGTTCTTTAAGAAAAATCCAAAGCGCTAAATAAAAACCGTCAATAAAGTTGCAATTAGTTTTGCTTTTTTATTTTCCCGCGGTTAAGACTATGGATTAATAATATTCACACAGCTTAACTAAAGCGGGAATCCTGCAAACAATCAGAAGCTTTACCTTTCTATCAGAGTCAGAAAAATCCACGCTAATGACAAACCAGATTTATTTTGCTCTCTTCTTATAAATTCAAGACTAACTTTTTTTAGATGTAACTGCTGTAAAACCTGAAAATACACTTCTTACAGATTTGCTCTTACAATGCGGAAAAATAAAATGATCTTAATGTGTATTCATAGTTATTGAAATAAAGAAGTAACAGCAATTAAACATCAAGTAAAGCCAATGCGACTTCTTATGTTTCTTTAATTGATTTTATATTTTATAATATCTTTTAGTTGTTATTTAAAGCTGCAAAGTTTATTTGAGTTAGTTTCAGCTAATGATATGCAGGTAATTACTTTAAAACAAAAAAGGGACACGATACAATCTCGTGTCCCAGTAAATAAGAATAAAATAAAAGTTACTTCATTAACAACATCTTGCGTGTTTGCATAAAGCTGCCTGCTTTAATTGTATAAAGATAAATTCCGCTTGATAATCCGGAAGCATCAAAGTAAACTTCATAATGTCCTGCACTCTGTTCTTCATTTATTAAAACTGCAATTTCGCTTCCAAGCATATCAAATACTTTTAGTTCAACATTTCCCTTTTCTTTAATTGAGTAATTGATCTTAGTATTTGGATTAAACGGATTCGGATAATTTTGTTCAAGAGCAAAATCTGATACAGAACCATAAGTAATTTCAACAATATTTGAATAATCCGATGTTCCGTCAAAATCTATTTGTTTTAGTCTATAGTAAGATAATCCGTTAAGCGGAGATTGATCTGTAAACGAATAATTGTGGATATCCGTACTGGTGCCAAAACCTCTTACAAATCCTAATTGATTCCAATCTGTTTTGTTAATTGACCTTTGAACTTCAAAGCCGGAATTATTCAATTCGGTTGCGGTTATCCAACTTAACTGAACTGTGTTATTGATAACCGAGCTTGTAAAAGAAACCAGTTCCACAGGAATTATACCGCTGTAAACAGAAACTTTTATATTGTCAACATACCAGCCATCTTTTTGAACAGCATAATCAGAACGGAAATAAAATCTTATTGTGATTTGCTGTTCTGCATAATCTGAAATATCTATTATTTCGTGTACCCAGGTTAGCTGTGTTCCATCGTAAACCGGTTGTCCCGATGGTTGAAAACTGCCTGTACCCGGGTTTGTATAAACTCCGGTTAAAGAAATCCAGGTCGTACCATTGTTAGTGGATATCTGAACCTGACCATAGTCCCAGTTATCTTCAATATCCCACTGAGTATCAAACTCTAAAATTGCACCAAGAGCATTAGTTAATGGAACCTGGTTATTATATCTGAGACTTGCATTTGAATTTGCAGGATAATTTCCGCCGGGTGAATCAGTAAATGAAGTTGGTGGCGAAACAAATTTAGCTGTGGTTATATTCCAGCCTCCGGCTGATGTCCAGTTAGTTATATTGTTTGCTTCATCATACATTGCAACATTTAAAGGTGCAACAAAAAATTGATAAAATGCTGGTGGCGGTGTACTGCCGGGAGGATTAAATCCGCTGCCGCCAACAGGTGCAGTTTTTACTACAGTTGAGTTTACATCCTGCGCTGCAATATAATACTGACATGCAGTACCAAGCGGAAGAGCGGGAATAATAAAAGTATAATTACCGCTTTCAGTAACTGTACCGGTTACTGATGTAAAACTGCCAAATGACCCTCCTGCCTGTCTGGTTCTGTAATATAATCTTGGGGCAAGATTGCCGGTACCAATATCCAATCCTGATAATACAAATGCTGTCGTTGTAATTGGTTCAGAAACAGTTACAGAGGCAATTGGCGTATGCTGAATTTTAAGATCAAGATTCATAGATAATGTAGCCATTGTACCTATTGCCAGTTTTGCCATTCTGATGTAATAAGGCTGGTTGTAGTAAGAAAGATTATCATTTACAGTGTGATACTGTGTGTGAAAATCATTATCATCTTCTATTAGAAGAATTGCACCATAACCATGATCTAAAAATGACTGATGATCGCTGTAAGGCTCTGCAGGAACAACATCAAGATCCAGATTGATTCCGTATGTTAAGTTAACCTCCAGCATTTTGTCTTTTAATTCACTTGTGTTGGCAACCGGACTTGTATGAACATCAGCATTTCCATCATTATTACTATCAAAGGCAATCATATCCATATTGATAACACCAACAATAGAATCGTTGTTTGCCTGAGCCTGAGCCGCATAATATTCACTTCCAATTAGTCCTTGTTCCTCTTCATCCCATAAAGCAAATATTACTGTATATGGAAAAGAGTACTGTGATAAAATTCTTGCAGCTTCAATAACAGCCGCAGTGCCGCTTCCGTTATCATCTGCTCCGGGTGCAATCGGTCCGCTGGGCATATCGTCATAATGAGCACAGATAATAAACTTTTTATTTGGAAATTCTGTTCCGGTTTTAACACCGATTACATTTTTCCCTGTTGAACTGAATGACTGTATAGTCGTTGTCAATCCGTAATACTGCAGTTTTTGTTTTATGTAAGTTTCTGCTAAAGCATTACCGGGTTGGTTTTTATTTCTGGAAGCTATTGTTTGTGATGTTCCGTTTATCATTGTCGGAACAACCCCTGTTAGTTCTTTAACAAATTGTATAATCGAATCCTGATTTACTGAGTTGATTATCTGCTGCACTACCGGGGTTTGACTGAATAAACTGAATTGAGCAAATAAAAGAATAACGCAAGATAGTTGAAAAACTTTTTTCATAACAAGTTCCTGTTTTAGTGTAGGAATAATTTAATTTCAATTTTTATAAACAACAAACAACCACTATAAACATCGGATTATATTTGTTAATTTTTGCTGACCAAAATTAGTGATAATCCAATTGAGTATTAAGTTCCTGACAGGAGATTTTTTAATAATAATAAGACTATGCGGTTAAAATATTTTATTAAAAAATATTAACTGACATTTTGTATTAATTCAGTAATCTCTTTTTCTACTTCTTTCCCGCTGTTTTTAGCATACCATAAATGAATTTCAGTTATAATCTCTGTCTTATCCTTTCCCTGTTCTTTCAAATTATTAAAAAGTGCTTGTGCATCTTCCGGTCTAGGTCCCCAGTTAAATAGTTCACGTCCATCTTTATCAAATACAATTAGTTTAGGAATACTTTTCCCGCCGTTTGTCAGATATAGACTCATAAATTCCGAATTTAAATCCCTTAATACGATATTAAATTCAATTTTATCGGAAAGTGCAGCAAGACTTGCAATGACCGGCAGGCTCTGAGCAGAATCTCCACACCAGCTTTCAGTAATTACAAACCATTTTTGTTTATCAGTTATGGATGAAAAAGTTTTATTTGTTTCTTCGGATGGTGTAAAAGTTTTTTCTACCCGCGATGTTCTCTGAAAATTTAGTTTTCTGTATTCAAAATATTCTCTGTCATTTTCAGAAAGAGAATTAACATCATTAACTGAAACCTGTTGTTTAAATTGTTTTTTATATTCATCGTAGGAGATGAAGCTTTTAATAACTGATAAATTGGGTTTTAACATAAAATTTCTGAATAATACCTATTTAAATGAATAAAATTTTCTTTGAGCAAATTTAACTACAATTAAAGCACTTCAACTGTGATAAGGATAACCCTTTAACAAAAAGAATGAAGCATACAAATTACTTTTTTTGTTGTATGAAAATTGTATCTTTGCCAGAAACTTTTAAGTAAAATTCTGATGACAACCGAAACAAAATATTTTACACCTGCCGAAGCAAGAAAAACATTGCCACTGGTAAGAAACATAGTCCGTGATATTTTACAAACAACACGGGAGATGCGTTTAATTGCAGATGAGGTCAGCGAAAAAGTTGAAGATGATGAAAGAATTAAAAAATTAGTAACTGATGTAACCGGCTTCTTAGAAGAGCTTGAAGAAATCGGTTGTTATTATAAAGATACAAATTTTCAGACAGGATTGGTCGATTTTCCCGCAGTTATAGACGGCGAAGAGGTTTATTTATGCTGGCGAAGTGATGAAGAAGATATAAAATACTATCATAAAACCGATGCCGGATATGCAGGCAGAAGACTGATCCCGCCGCAATATTTTGAAGAAGATATTTTCTGATTACCTCAAAAGATCAAAGTCTATATTTATACTTAAGGTTTTCTTTGATATCTCGTTAGTGATATTATAAGTTAATTCATAAGTTCCCTCTTCATAAGATGAATCTATTTCAAATTGTGCCTCAAGCGAAACATCCATTATTGGTTCGTTCTTAGTCTCAGATTTTTCATCTGAAAAAACAGACTGCACTTTTTCACCGTTCGGTTTTATTAAGTCAATAGTATATTGAAGAGATGCTGTGTAAATACCATCTTTTTCAAATTGAAGAAATCCTTTTACCATTACCTGAGAGTTAACTTCCCAGCTATCTCCCAAATCATAAGCAAATGCTTCCGGACTGAATGCTTCAAACGGCACTTCTTTTTTACTGCAGCTTATAAAGACAAATAAACTGATTACAACAAATAATATCTTCTTCATTATACTTTCTTTTTAGTTATATATTTTTAAAGTAAACCACAAAGCGCACAAAGGTTTTTCACAAAGCACACGAAGTTAAAGTATTATAATTTTTAATCTGACTCTCTCATTATTTCTTTGTGAACTTTGTGGTTACTCATTAAAAAATTATCCGTTTTTCTTTTGGAAATCATTCATAAAGCCAGCAAGATCTTCAACACCTTTTTTGGGGAAAGCATTATAGATTGATGCTCTTAATCCGCCAACTGAACGATGTCCTTTCAATCCGTTAAATCCTGCTTTAGTTGCTTCATCAATTAATTTCTTTTCAAGATCAGCAGTTGCAAGATTAAATGTAACATTCATTAATGAGCGTGATTCTTTTTCTGCATGTCCTTTATAAAATCCGCCGCTGTTATCAATTGCATCATAAAGAGTTTTTGCTTTAGCTTTGTTTATCTCATACATCTTACTCAATCCGCCTAAGCCTGCTAGATGTTTTGCAACAATTTTAATGATATAAATTCCAAATGTGTTTGGGGTGTTATACATTGAATTATTTTCTGCCTGAATTTTATAGTTTAGCATAGCGTGGAGTGAATCCTGACTTCTTTCAAGCAGGTCTTTTCTTATTATAACAAGCACAACTCCCGAAGGACCGATATTCTTTTGAGCACCTGCATAAATCAATCCGTATTTATTTACATCAATTGGTTTGTGAAGAATGTCTGATGATGCGTCGCAAATTAATGGAACATTACCTACTTCAGGTTCGTTATGCCACTGCGTTCCGAAAATTGTATTGTTGGATGTAAAGTGAACATAAGCCGCATCAGGATCAAGTTTAAGTTCGCTTTGTTTTGGAATACGTTTGAAATATTTTTTATCTCCTTCGCCTTCTTCTGTTGTTGCAGCGATGTTAACTGTTCCGACTCTCTTTGCTTCTTTGATTGCTTTCTTTGACCAGCTTCCGGTTGAAATATAATCAGCTTTGTTTTTAGGAGGCATTAAATTTAACGGCACCATAGAAAATTGCAGACTTGCGCCGCCTTGTAAAAATAATATTTCATAATTATCAGGAATATTTAACAACGATTTTATTCCTGATTTTGCTTCTGCAAGAATTCCGTCAAAAGTTTTTGAGCGGTGAGAAATTTCCAGGATTGACATTCCGACTCCCGGTAAGGCAAACAATTCTTTTTGTGCTTCTAATAAAACTTCTTCCGGTAAAATTGCCGGGCCAGCACTGAAGTTATAAATTCTTTTTTCCATAATGATTTTCCTTTTTGTTTTATTTCTTTGTGTTATTTAGAGTTTTAGAGTTTTTGTGGCGAAAAAATACTTTTGCTTACCATATTAAAAATGATGCTTTGAATTAAATTCATACTTAAGGCTTCCAATATAAAATTTCTTTTTTACCTGGATGAGCTGCATTTGGATTATTTGTCCATTCGAACTCAACATAAATTTTTTGTTTTGTTAGTTGAGCAAGTTTTAAAGCATTTTCCCAAGTTTTATTTGCATCCATACCTTGATATGAAATTCTCGCTTTGGGAACCAACTTGAATCCCCGTTCATGTTCTTCACCTTTGACTAAATTAATAGTTGTGTGCCTTTGTAGGTCATTTATTGATAATCC
>JAVEUY010000106.1:0-8001 GCA_034005315.1 Ignavibacteriaceae bacterium
GCCTGCGGCAGCTGCCCAAGTGCTATCAGCGGAACATTAATGGCAATCGAAGGATTACTAAAGCGGGATATAAATCCTGCTATAAATGTAATTCCCGCTTAATATAATTTCCGTAAGAAATTTCAGGCTGCTTGATGCAGCCTTTTTTATCTCAGGTATTTTTAATGAATGAAACATATTATTCCGAGGAAACAATTTCCGGAATAAAAATAAATGTCCTCGTATCAAGAAAAGGAATTAAAAAAATATCCCTTAACCCTAAGGGTAAAGATCACGAATTATTATCTTCAACAAAACTTCATAATGATGATCCATACTTATTCGGTGCGTTTAATCAATTAAGAGAATACTTTTCCGGTGAAAGAAAAAAATTTAATCTGCCGCTTGATTTAGAAGGAACTGATTTTCAGAAAAAGGTCTGGAAAGAATTACAAAAAATCCCTTATGGAAAAACTATTTCTTATAAAATTCTTTCAGAAAAAATCGGTAATGTAAAAGCAATCCGTGCAGTTGGAAAAGCAAACGGAGAAAATCCTGCCGCTATAGTTGTTCCTTGTCATCGTGTTATTGGTAGTAATGGAAGCTTAACCGGATATGCAGGCGGACTGGATATAAAAGAAAAACTCCTTCTGCTGGAAGGAGCTATAAATCCGGATTTGTTTGATTAAAAATTATTTTATGTCTGTTACTTTACTAATATCAGCAAGCTTTACAAATTTTTCATTAAACTTGTAAGCACCGCCATTTGATTTCACACTTTTAATCACCTTTACCGTAATGTTTTCAACTTTCTTCTTGCCCTTGGATTTGTCTGCGAAACTCTGTTGTTTTGCCATTTTATTTTCCTGTTTTTTTATTTCTGATTTCGGGCTGTAAATATATAGCAATAATGCTTTAAAGAAAAGGTTTAATATCTTTCAAAATCTTGAGAATTTTAAAAATTTACTTAGTTTTGATCATAATTTTTCAATCTTTCAATAATGGCAGCGGCAGAAGAAACAAAAAAATATATTTCTAAATATCCGGATATGAAATCCAAAGTACTGGGCAAAACAGGATTTACAGTTTCTATCTGCGGGTTTGGAGGATACAGAATTGATAAAGGAGTTCCGCAGCACCAAAGTGCTTTAGAGTTTGCTCTTACTTCAGGAATTAATTTAATTGATACTTCATCCAATTACTCTGATGGCGGAAGCGAGATTCTTGTTGGAAATGTTTTAAACAAACTTATTTCAGAAAAGAAAATCGAAAGAGAGAATATTGTAGTTGTTTCTAAAGGCGGATATTTACAAGGCTCAAATCTTAAACTTGCAATTGAAAGAGAACATACCGGTAAACCATTTACTGAAGTAGTAAAATGCGGGCAGGAAATCCGGCATTGTATCAGTCCTGATTTTCTTGAAAACCAGATCACTCTTTCTTTACAAAGATTAAATCTTAAAAAGATTGATGTTTATCTGCTTCATAATCCTGAATACTTTCTTACATACTCGATAATTTCCGATCCGGATAGAAGAGAGCGTGAATATTATCGCAGAATTAAAAATGCATTTATGCACCTTGAAAAAGAAGTTGATAACGGCAGGATTTCATATTATGGAATTTCATCGAACACTTTTGCAGAGAAAAATAAAAAACAAAATTTTACTTCGCTTGAACAAGTAGTCGAAATATCAAATGAGATCTCTGATAAAAACCATTTTGCAGTTGTGCAGTTTCCTATGAACTTAATCGAAAACGGCGGAATGAATATTTTAAATCAGCAGAATCAAACTAAAACTTTTTTAGATATTGCTGCTGAAAATAATATCGGTGTGCTGGTCAACCGTCCATTAAATGCAATAAGCAAAAACAAGCTTATCAGATTAGCAGATTATTCTGTAACTGAAGACCGCAATGAAAAAGAAATTTTTCAACTGATAGAAGATCTGAACAAACAGGAAAATCTTATTATAGAAAAGTATATCAACTTTATAGGATTAAGTACAAACGAGAAAAAAAATCTGATCGAATATATTTCTGTTTCACACATCTTAAAATCAAATTATAAAAACTTTGATGATCCCGGAAAATTCAGAGAAGTAAAAACAAATTATTTAATACCGCGTGCTAATTTTGCAATCAATGAAATCGGTAAGAATTATCCGGAAGATGATAGAGCTATCAGGACGCTTAGAAATTTTGCAGTAACAGCCAATATTTTATTCGATTCGATTTATAGCAATCTGGCAAAAAATAAAAACAAAGAAAATCTTATTTTTCACAAAGTAATAGATAAATTTGCCAACATTAATCAGCAAAAATTGTCTTTATCTCAAAAAGCTGTTTTATTAATTAATAGTGTGCCTAAGGTTACAAGCACATTAGTCGGCATGAAAAGCGTTAATTATGTTGAAGATATCAAAGAATCGATTAAAAGCGAATATCTTGAAAAATACGTTGATTATTGGCATAATAATGGCTCTGTCATTTAACAAGTAAATGTATCTTAAAAAAATTATTTAATACCTGATAAGGTTACGATAAGATTTATTATAAATATCAATTAACTCTTTGCGTTGATTCTTTATTAAATATTGTTTAGGTTTTGCCACAACTTTTAGGTTTATTAATGTTTTTATTAGCAACAATTATAATTCTCTCTTACTTAGTTGGTTCTATACCAACAAGTTTAATTATGAGTAAGTACTTTCACGGTATCGATATACGTGAACATGGCAGCGGCAACGCTGGCGGTACAAATGTTATGCGTGTGCTTGGCTGGAAGAAAGGATTATTGGTTATTATTCTCGATGCTCTTAAAGGAGCAGTTGCTGTAGTAATTGTTGCAAGATTACATTACGGCGGATTACCATTCCAAAACGTTTCCCCGTTTGATGATTTTACTTTGGTTCAGATTATTGCAGGAATTGCTGCAGTTATCGGACACATCTGGACTGTGTTTGCCGGATTCCGCGGCGGAAAAGGAATTGCTACTGCTCTTGGAATGTTACTAATGATTATCACCGTTGATATGCTTGTTGCAGTTGGAATATTTATTTTAGTTGTTTCAATATCAAGATACGTTTCTTTAGGCTCAATTGTAGCCGCATTATCAGTTCCTCTTACATTAATCTTCAGAGAAAATATTTTACACAATCACATTCAGAGCTACGGAACACTGCTTCCTTTTGTTGCTGGTGTTGCTTTGCTTGTAGTCTTTACACATAGAAAAAACCTTGTTCGTTTACTTAACGGAACAGAAAATAAATTAAGCTTTAAGAAAAAGAAGTAATGAAAGTTTCCGTACTTGGTGCAGGCGGCTGGGGAACCACACTTGGTATTCTTCTACACTATAATGGTCACCAGGTTACCCTTTGGGAATACAAGAAAAATTACGTTAAGGAATTACTAAAAAAAAGAATTAACTCTCTTTATCTTCCCGGTGTACCTATTCCGGAAGAAATCTTAATTACCCATGATCTTGAAGAATCAGTCAATAAAAAAAATATTATTGTACTTGCTGTGCCTTCTCAGTTTCTTCGTTCGGTTATTGAACAGGTTAAGTATTCCGATATTAAAAATTCAATTCTGGTAAGTGTTTCAAAAGGAATAGAGAACAAGCATCTTATGACAATGTCACAAATGTTAAAAGATGTTCATCCGCAGTTAAGTAAAAATCAGATCGGTGTTCTTTCGGGTCCTTCACATGCTGAAGAAGTAAGCCGCAGAATTCCAACTGCAGTTGTAGCTGCATCAATTGATCACGAGACTTCCAAATCAATACAGTCAGCGTTTATGAATTCTTATTTCAGAGTTTATTCATCTACTGATATTCTTGGTGTTGAACTTGGCGGTGCATTTAAAAATGTGATTGCAATAGGTGCCGGAATTATTGACGGTGCCGGTTTTGGCGATAATACTAAGGCTGCAATAATGACCCGCGGTGTTGCAGAGATTTCCCGGCTTGGTTTGGCAATGGGCGCAAAACCCGAAACTTTTGCAGGGCTTTCAGGAATGGGCGATCTTATTGTTACTTGTATGAGTAAACACAGCCGCAATCGTTTTGTAGGTGAACAAATTGGTAAAGGAAAAACTCTTAAGGAAGTTTTAAAAAGTATGGATATGGTTGCTGAGGGAGTTGATACAAGCCGCTCAGCTTCTAAGCTTGCTGATAAACATAAAATTGAAGTCCCAATTACAACAGAAGTTTATAAGATTTTGTTTGAAGATAAAGACCCCGTTAAAGCAACAACCGATCTTATGACCCGCGATATGAAAGCCGAAAGACACTAACCATAAAATCCCAATAGAACACGGATAGCGCGGATAACGCCGGTTCACGCGGATTTTCGATCATTAGAAAATATTTTTCTTTTAAATTCAGGTCTCTTATCAAAATTTAATAGTAAACCTACTTCAAGATTTGTAGCTTTTAAATAATTTATTAGTTGAGTTTCATGTTCTTCACATAAACTTTCAGCCGCTTTTAATTCAATAATTACCAAATCCTCAACAATCAAATCAGCATAATAATCTCCTACTTCAAATGATTCATAAAACACTTTTATATTTTGTTGTTGCTCAACTTTTAAATTCATTTTTTTAAGTTCAATTTTCAGAGCATTCTCATAAACCTTTTCAAGAAAGCCATACCCGAGTGTATTAAAAGCCTTATAATATGCTTCAATTATTTTTTTCGTAATATTTTCGTGTAGCATAAACACTCCTTTTTTAATCTGTGTAAATCCGCATAATCCGTGTCATCCGCGTTCTATTGTGTTTCTTTATTCTGTTATTCTTCCTCCGGGCAGAGATATTCCTTTTATTTTACGATAGATAGAAACGGCATAAGAGTCTGTCATTCCTGAGATAAAATCAATCACACGTAAAAGTCTCTGATAAAGCTCAGGATAATTCTTTTCCCGGTAAAAAAATCTTTTAGGGATCAGGTTTATTATAGCGCGGTATTTTGGTGTAAGATTATGATTTGAAGATTCATTATATGCAGTTATAAAAGTATCCAGCAATCCCCCAATAACTTCATAGCCGGCAACTTCGCGTTCAACAACACTGCGGTGTCTGTAGATTTTTTTAATTGATGTTTTTTCAATTTTCTTCAGAGTATTTGTTTTTTCAATTTCTCGTACAAGTTCATTATTAAATTTTCCTTTAAGAATTTCCTTTTCATTTTCCATAAAAGCATTCGCAGCAAGATTAACAAGATCGCTGATTGCTTTTGCACGTAAGTAACCGACCTTTTCATTATCATCACGTTTTTTGTACCCGGATAAATCACTTTTATGAATCAATGGCAGGAGTAAATTCTCTGTTTCTTTAAAAGATAATAATCCAAGACGGAAACCATCTTCAAGGTCCATAATACTGTAACAAATATCATCAGCAGCTTCAACGAGAAAAGAAAGAGGATGACGATGCCACAAATAATTTTCATCAGGTTCAGGTTTACCCAATCCTGTTTTTTCTGCAACAAGTTTGAATATTTCTTTTTCCGATTGAAAGAAACCAAATTTTTTATAAATATTTTTGTAACCCTTTGCATGCTTGATTTCAAAATCAGTTAATGATTCTTTTGGATATTTGTTCAGTGCTGACAAAGCTGCATAAGTAAGTTGCAATCCGCCTTCAACATCCTGGTTCTGAAGTTTTGTAATTATTCTAAATCCCTGTGCATTGCCTTCAAAGCGAATAAGATCGTTCCATTTTTTTTCGTCATTGATTTCCTCTTTAAATTTTTTGCCGTTTCCGTTTTTGAAATATTCTGATATTGCATCTTCGCCGGAGTGACCGAAAGGCGGATTTCCTATATCGTGAGCAAGACAAGCTGCAGCAACAATTTCTCCGAAATGAAATTGAGTAAAATCTTTTTTGAGTTTGGGATGTCGTGCAATAATTCTTTCGCCCACAAGATTGCCGAGAGACCTGCCGACTACGGAAACTTCAAGACTGTGAGTTAATCTTGTATGAACAAAATCACTTTCAGGTAAGGGAAAAACCTGAGTCTTATCCTGCAGCCTTCTGAAAGCAGGAGAAAAGACTATCCGGTCAAAATCTTTTTGAAACTGACTTCTGCCGTCTTTTTTTGTTACTTGATTTTTCTGAACTCCAAGACGTTCATCCGATAAAAGCAACTTCCAATCCAAAATAAACTCCTTTAATAGTTATTTCAAAGCTAATTAAAATTATAAAAAAAATGCGGGGAGATTCCTCGCATTTATATAAAATTATTTTAGATGAAGCTTAATAACAACAAACCCAACTCCGTTAAGGAATTGGGTTTGTAGAAGTAACATTTTACTTAAGCAGCATCATCTTCTTGGAAGAAACGTATTCGCCGGATTGTAATTTATAGATATAAACTCCGCTTGCAAGTTTACTTGCATCAAAGCTTACTTCATATCTGCCTGCAGTTTTTTGTTCGTTTACTAATGTTGCCACTTCACTACCAAGTATATCATAAACCTTAAGTGTAACAATTCCATCTTTTGGTAGTTGGTATTTAATAGTTGTGCTTGGATTAAATGGATTTGGATAATTTTGTGCCAGGTCATATTCAGTTACTAAATTATTTCCTGCAAAATTTGTTTGCTTCATATTTCCTTTTCCTAATACTGTTTCTTCGGCTATTCTTTCAGAAAGCGCGTAATCAAATTCCCAGTTACTATTAACAACAAGCCTTAGTTTAACCTGAGTATTTCCAATCCCTGAAGTGTTAACCTGGTATGCAATATTATCGTATTGATAAACGCTATCTTCCGAATAAACAATATTATCAAACAATCCAATTATTGCATTTGTTGAAACATCAACAATCTCAATTTTAAAATTAATATTCCGTCCGTTCTTTAAAACCTGAGTTGCAGCTAATGAATCAGTTATTCCATATTGTACACTGTAGTTAAAAAAGGAATTATCTGTAAGATTAAATGGCTCTGTTTCCAAATATGTGTTTATTAGTTCTTTGGTATTTATCTGAATCGTATCCGGAAGTGATTTAAATTCTATTGGCAGGTTATTTACTATTACATCACCAACTGCAAAATAGAACTGTGCAGTATCTTTATATACAATACCCTCTCTGCCGGTTAAAATTGCAAGCATATTCTTCTTTGGTGTAACGTGGTTCATACTAGCAGACAGATTAAAATAGAGTGGTGTAGCAGCTGAATTGAAAACATTAGCTTTAACATCAGATTCGCTTCTGCCATTTCCTATCTGCACGTCTTTGCCGATAGATTCCAAATCATTGATACTTATTAAATCGGTACCGAAAATTACTTTACCTGAAAGATCACTTTGTTCAGAATAAGCGAAATAAAAATCCCTGTTCGTATTATTTAATTTATTAATAGTTGGTCTATTAGTTTTGGTACCAAATACTTTTTGTTGTCCTGTTGCTAAGTCTTTGTAAATTACCTTATACTCCCAGTTTTCAGCAAAACTGATTTTCATTGAACCATCGGGTATTATAATTACTCCAACTGGTCTGGCGCCTAACCAAACTGCTTTAACATCACCATTATTTAATGTAGTCAGGGAGGGAGCATAGTTTTTCTGAAATCCGCTGCCGGATGATAAATTTTGGTTATAGACCGGGAAAGTTACCGAATAATTATCTTGAGCCACTATTTTATAATATCTTAGTATTGAAGTGGATGGAGATATCTTCTGTTCCCAAACAAGATGAAAAACAGTTGGGTTTTCATAGTGGTCCATAGCTTGAGTAAGACAGGGTGTAAATGAATTGCCATCTGTATTTGAAATATGCAGTGGTACGCCGTCGTTTGTCCACTCATAGTTATTATTGGTTGCCTCTGGTTTGCCTACTAAATAATATAAACCATCATCGTATCCACCAAAAGGACCATTATCATTTTTAATTTCCCAAATAAGTAAAATATGGGTCTTGGTTGTATTCTGATTAGCCTGAATTACCGGATTGGCGGTATTCTCACCAGAGAAAGAACAGGGTGGAGTCATATCCTGCCTAATAATATCTGA
>JAVEUY010000107.1:0-7986 GCA_034005315.1 Ignavibacteriaceae bacterium
AATAAATATTCTGATTATAAGTAATACTTTTTAATTATTTTTGTTCAGTTAACAAAAATTGTTTTATGATTGAAATAAAAGACCTTCACAAAAGTTTTGGAAGCAAAAAAGTTTTACTAGGCGTTAACCTGACAATTGAAGCAGGTGAAACGATTGTAATTATCGGCAGAAGCGGCTGCGGAAAAAGTGTTTTAATCAAACACATTGTCGGATTACTCGAACCGGACTCCGGATTTGTAAAAGTTGAAGGTAAAATTGTTTCTGATCTTTCATTAAAAGAGTTGTATGAACTTAGAAAAAATTTCGGATTCCTTTTCCAGGGTTCAGCGCTTTTTGATTCAATGACAGTATTTGAAAATGTTTCACTGCCGCTTGTTGAATCCAAAAACGGATTTACTAAAAATGAAGTGCTAAAAATTGTAAATGAAAAATTAGAACTCGTAGGTTTAACCGGCATCCTGGATTTAAAACCATCCGAGCTTTCCGGCGGAATGAAAAAAAGAGTTGCTCTTGCACGAGCATTAGTAACTAATCCAAACTACATTTTATATGATGAACCAACTACAGGGCTTGATCCGATTATGTCCGATTCAATAGATCATCTTATTAAAGACCTTGCGGATAAATTAAAAGTTACATCAATAGTTGTAACACACGATATGTACAGCGTTAAAAATGTTGCTAAAAAAGTTGCAATGATGTACGAGGGCGTTATTTATTTTACCGGCAGACCGGAAGAGTTAATTAATTCCTCTGATAAAGTTATAGAAGATTTTATAAGAAGAACTGAAGTTTAAAAAACCTGATTTTCTTAAAAACAACCCGAACCATTTATATCCCGATTTATTATATGCACATAATTTTGGGCTAATTAATTATTTGTAAATGTCAAATATTTTTTTACTTTCGCCAATAAATAACAATCATTTTTTTGAAGGAGCAGGTAATGGAATCAATTAGAGAGATTTTAAAAGGACGTGAGATTTTTACAGTCCAATCTGGTTCATCCATAAAAGAAACAGTAAACAAATTGGCTAACAGAGGAGTTGGACTTGTTCCAATCATGAAAGATGATAAACTTATCGGTGTTTTTTCAGAACGCGACCTGGTTAAAAGAGTTATTGCAAAAGAAAAAGATTTAAGCTCAACTCTGGTTGATGATGTAATGAGCACTGAGCTTATTGTTGCTAAGATTGATGAATCAACAGAAGAAGTTCTTGCTAAAATGAAAGAAGCAAAAATAAGACACATTCTGATAATTGATAACGAGGAACTTGCGGGAGTGCTTTCTGTTCGTGATCTTTTAGAAATAGATCTTCATCATTGCAGAACTACTGTTGAAGTACTTCATAATTATATTTATTCAAAGTAAGAATAAATATTTTCAGCAGATTGTTTTGGGTTTAATTAAGTAAACAGAAGATCAAATTGTTTATTTAATAAAATTTACTCGTACTCATCCCAGCTTTTAACAGGAAGAGTTTCTATTGAGTAATTTTTTAAAGCTTTAACAAATCTTTTTGCTATTTGTATATTTGTAAAAAGCGGAATATTAAGATCAACAGCCTTTCGTCTGATAATATAATCGCTGTCCAGTTCAACTTTTCCTGTGGTTTTCGGGATATTAATTACCAGATCAATTTTGCCATTAGCCATATAACTTAATATCCCTGGCTCCTGATTATCAAGCGGGCGAAACAGAACTTCAATATCAATTCCGCCATTTTCTTTATAGAAATCTGCAGTGCCTTTTGTTCCATAAAACTTCAATCCTCTTTTCTGTAAAGTTTTAAGTTCATCGATTAGTTCAGCTTTATTCTTTGGGGTACCAGTCGATAGTAAAACTCCTTTTGTCGGAACTTTCTGTCCGATTGCTATAAGACTTTTTAAAAATGCTTCATTAAAATCATCACCGAGACATGCAACTTCACCTGTTGAAGACATTTCCACTCCAGTAACAGGATCAGAGCCCTTTAATCTTGTAAAAGAAAATTGTGATGCTTTAACTCCCACATAATCAAGATCAAAAGAAGATTTATCAATCTGAGGAACTTTTTCACCAAGCATTAATCTTGTTGCAATTTCTATAAAATTAATTTTTAGTGTTTTAGAAACAAACGGAAAACTTCTTGATGCACGAAGATTACATTCAATCACCTTAACCATATTATCTTTTGCGATGTATTGAATATTAAACGGACCTGTTATCTTTAATGCACCTGCAATTTTCTTTGTAATCATTTTTACTTTACGCATCGTTTCAAGATAAGTGCGCTGCGGCGGCAGAACAAGAGTTGCATCACCGGAATGAACACCAGCATTTTCAACATGTTCAGATATTGCATAGCAAAATAAACTGCCTTCATTTGCAACTGCATCAACTTCAATCTCACGGGCATCTGTAATAAACTTACTGATAACAACCGGATGCTCTGTGTTCAGTTCGGTTGCTTTCTTCAGATAAAATTCAAGTTCATCTTCTGTTAGTACAATGCTCATTGCAGCACCGCTAAGCACATAGCTTGGTCTGATTAAAACAGGATATCCAACTTCTTGAGCAAAAACCTTTGCATCATCTAACTTGGTAACTTCTTTCCATTCAGGCTGATCAACTTCAATTTCATCAAGTATTTTTGAAAACTTATGGCGGCTTTCTGCATTATCAATCTGCTCCGGTGAAGTTCCGATTATTTTTATTCCGGCCTCATGCAATTTTACAGCAAGATTATTCGGAACCTGACCGCCCATCGATATAATTACACCATTTGGATTTTCTTTATCATAAATATCAAGAACTCTTTCAAATGTAAGCTGCTCAAAGTAAAGCTTATCGCAAATATCATAATCAGTACTTACAGTTTCAGGATTACAGTTTATCATAATAGATTTATAGCCGCTTTTATTTACCTGATTAACCGCATTAACGCAACACCAGTCAAACTCTACGGATGAGCCAATCCGATAAGCACCGCTTCCTAAAACAACAATCTGATCTTTTTCTCCGGGTTGAATATCATCCTCACTTCCGTGATATGTTAAGTAAAGATAATTTGTCTGTGCGGGAAACTCTGCTGCCATTGTATCTATTTGTTTTACAACAGGAATTACATTTAATGACTTCCTGTATTTTCTTACTTCAGGTTCTGTTGTGTTTGATGATTGTGCAATCTGAATATCAGAAAAACCGCTCTGCTTTAACTCTCTCATCAGATCATAATTAATGGATCCCAATTTTTTATCGGCAATTTCTTTTTGCAGATCAACAATATTCTTCATTTTATACAAAAACCACTTCGTGATCTTTGTAAGCTCATGAATTTTATCTACAGAATATCCCTGATAAAGTGCTCGTGCTATTGCAAAAATTCTTTTATCGGAAGGCTCGGATAGTTCTTTATCCAGATTTTTAAATTTTAAATTATTACCAACAAATCCGTTCATTCCGACATCAAGCATACGAATAGCTTTTTGTAAAACCTCTTCAAAATTTCTTCCAAGAGACATAACTTCACCGACTGATTTCATCTCAGAGCCGAGCAGTGTGCTTACTTGCTGAAACTTTTGTAAATCCCAGCGTGGAAATTTCAATGCAACATAATCAAGTGCCGGCTCAAAGTTAGCTGATGTTTCCTGAGTAATAATATTTGCAACTTCGTTCAGTGCATAGTCAAGTGCAAGTTTTGTTGCTATAAAAGCAAGCGGATAACCGGTAGCTTTTGATGCAAGTGCAGAGCTTCGGCTTAATCGTGCATTGACTTCTATTATTCTGTAATCTTCTGAATTCGGATTTAGCGCATACTGAATATTGCACTCGCCGATAATTCCAAGATGACGGATTAATTTTATACCAATTGAGCGCAGTTTAAAATTTTCTTTTGCTGAAAGTGTTTGAACCGGTGCGATAACAACACTGTCTCCAGTATGTATTCCCATCGGATCAATATTTTCCATTGAGCAGATAGTGATGCAATTATCGTATTTATCACGAACAATTTCATATTCAATTTCTTTCCATCCGTATAATGATTCTTCAATTAATATCTGGTTAGTAAATGAAAATGCTCTTCTTGCTTTATCAATCAACTCTTCTTTATTGTTTACAATTCCTGAACCCAATCCGCCGAGAGCATAAGCAATACGAACCATTACCGGAAAACTAATTTCTTCTGCAGCTTTTACAGCTTCATCAACACTTGTGGCTGTTTTACTTTTTGCAACTTTTAAACCAATTTCGGTAACACGCTCTGCAAACAATAATCTATCTTCGGTATCTTTAATCGTGTCAATTGAAGTCCCTAAGACTTTGATATTATATTTTTCTAAAATTCCCTTATCATATAAATCAACTCCTACATTAAGTGCTGTTTGTCCGCCGAATTGCAATAAGATAGAATCAGGCTGCTCTTTAATAATTATCTTTTCCACAAATTCAGTTTTAATCGGAACAAAATAAACTTTATCGGCAAAGTTCTCTGAAGTCTGAATTGTTGCAATATTGGGATTGACAAGAACCGTTGCTATTCCATCTTCTTTAAGAGCCTTTATTGCCTGCGAGCCTGAATAATCAAACTCGCCAGCCTGACCGATTTGCAATGCACCGCTGCCGAGAATTAATACTTTTTTTGGTTTTCCTTTTTTGATCATATAATTACTTACATTAAACTTTGCTGAACTTGTTTCAGCATCTTATTATTTTAATTAAAAATCCTGAAACCAGTTCGGGATAAGATTATTATCATTTAAGTGCTCTGACAAACATGTCAAAAATAAATTCGCTATCATCAGGTCCGGGAGAAGCTTCCGGATGAAACTGGGATGCAAAAAATGGTTTTGAAATATGAATAATTCCTTCATTCGTTCCATCGTTATCGTTTATAAACCACTCGCGCCAATCTTCAGTTAAAGTTTTTGAATCAACTGCATAACCATGATTCTGCGAAGTTATATAACAGCGTTTAGTTCCAAGTTCATTACAAGGCTGATTATGTCCTCGGTGACCATATTTAAGTTTATAAGTATTTGCGCCTGCTGCTAATGCAAGAATTTGAGAACCAAGACAAATCCCTAAAATTGGTTTTTCAAGTTTTAACGCTTTTTGGGCATTCTCAATTGTTACAATATTTAATTTTGGATTACCGGGACCGTTTGAAATAACAATCCCATTAGTTTCAAGTTTTGTAAAATCATAATCATAAGGAACGCGGATAACAGTAATGCCTCTTCCAAGAAAAGCGCGGATAATGTTATTCTTTGTTCCGCAATCAACAAGAACAATTTTTTGTGTACTGGCTTTGTACTCAATAACTTCTTTAACACTCACTTCACCTACAAGATTAGTTTTATTGGGATCCTGAAAACCAATATCTGAACTTTCATCAATTATAATTTTACCGGGCATAGTTCCCATATCACGTAATTTTCTTGTAAGCATTCTTGTATCGATTCCATAAATACCCGGAATCTTTTCTTCAATCATCCAATCGGATAAAGATTTTTCAGCACTCCAGTGTGAATATTCAAAAGAATATTCTGAAACTATTAAAGCACGACATTGAATATTATCTGACTCAAAGTTTTTCAGTAAACCATTTTCCTTTTCTTTGGAAGGTATTCCATAATTTCCGATCATTGGATAAGTGCAAACCAGAATTTGTCCTCTATACGATGGATCAGTCATTGTTTCAGGATAACCGACCATTCCGGTGTTAAAAACAACTTCGCCGTTTGTATTTGTTTCATATCCAAAACTGAAGCCGGAAAATTCACTTCCATCTTCGAGTATCAGTTTTGCTTTTTTTCTTTTTTTAGTCATAGTTTATTCAGATGATTTTAATTACAAGCAGTAATTTCTAATAATAAAAATTCAATTTAAAAAAATAGCCACTCCAAAAGCGGCTAATCTTCATTTTACAACGGATTGTATTAAATAGTTTTTGAGCAATGGCATCGTTATTTTTGCCTGTAAATATATAATAATCTTTCAAGAATCTGGTATAGAAAATAAATATTATAGTAAAAATTTTGGTGGTGTTTTGGGTTTAATCAATCTAACGAAAATATTCTTACTGACAATCTTATTATTTCTTTTTATTTCATCTCAAACAGTTTATGCTCAGTCACAACTTGATTCATTGAAGAATCTGTTAGCCTCTGCGCAAGGAAAAGAAAAGATAAAGCTGCTGATTGAAACCGGATATTTTTTATCATCAGAGAATCCTAAAGAAGCAATAAAATTTCTTGATCAGGCGATTGACCTGGCAAAGGAAACCAATGAATCATGGAGTCTTGCAGATGCATATTTTAACAAGGGTGTTGCACTATGGCATATCGGCGAAATAACCGAGTCAGACAAACAATATGAACTGGCAATACCTATTTATGAAGAACTTAATGACTCAATAAGCCTGATTAAAGTTTTTAATTCGCAGGCAATAAATCATCATTTAAAAGGAAATATAGAAAAAACATTTAATACTTTTTTTCATTCTCTGGATTATGCAAGAAAGGTCGGAGACAGAACAACAATTGTTAATACTCTGATTAATATTGGCGTTACCTATGATAACAACGGTGACTTAAACAACAGCTTAAAATACTATTATGATGCGCTGGAGCTGGTTGATGAGAAAGATAAAGCTACGCTTGCTCTGCTTCAAAGTTATATTGCTGAAGTATATTTAACATTAAAAAATCATGTAAAAGCCGAAGAGTACGTTAAAAAAGCACTTGAAAATTCCAAAGCTTCCAACGAAACAAAAAGCTTAATATGGGCATACTCCAGCTTAGGAAAAATTGAGCTTGAAAAGAAAAATTATAATCTGGCTGAAAAATACTTTCAAGAATCTTTATCACTTTCTGATAAAACTGATTTTAAGCTGGAAATAATTCATTCACTTACCGATCTGGGAAGATTTTATTCGGCTACCAATAAACTAAACGAGTCTGAGGATTATCTTCATAGAGCTTTGTTACTTACAAATGAATTAAACTCACTTTCGGATCTTAGTATAATCTATCGTGAACTGGCTGCTCTCTATTCAAAGAAACATAATTACAAAGAAGCATTTGAATATCATCAGAAGTATAAAACTATCAGTGATAGCCTTTTTACATTATCCAACACTGCACAGATTGCAGATCTTCAGACAAAACACGAACTGAAACGAGTTGAGAGCGAATCAGAGCTGCTTAAAGTTGAAAATGAACTGCAAAAGAAAGTCATAAATTCACAAAAAATAATCGCGCTGATTATATCCATATTTGCTGTTGCATCAATAATTTTTATATGGATACTTTTAAGGAACAGAAGCAAGATACTTAAAACCAGAAACGAACTGTTCGTAAAACACGAAGAAATTAATATTCAAAGGAAAGAAATCAGTCAGAAAAATCTTGAGCTTGCAAACTTAAATGCAACAAAAGACAAGTTCTTTTCAATAATTGCACACGATTTAAGAAACCCTATTGCAGCTTTTGTTAATATATCTGATCTGCTTGAACATGATTTTGACAGATTAAGCAACTCCGATAAAAAAGAAATAATTGCCCAAATGAATGTTTCATCAAAGAATCTTATAATATTACTTGAAAATCTTTTAACCTGGGCACGGCTTTCCAATAAAAAGATTGAAATGTATCCTGAGGAATTAATTCTTTCCGATGTTATCGAATCATCAATAACCCCTTATAAGCAATCTGCACAAAATAAAAAAATAAAAATTGTTACCGAGTTTTCTAATGAAATAATTATTTATTCAGATAAATATATGATACAAACTATTGTTGGTAATCTGATTAATAATGCAATCAAGTTTTCAAATTCATTAAGCGAAATAATTATTTCTGTAAAAGATAATAATGATCATTATCTCCTTTCAATAAAAGATCACGGTATTGGTATTGAGGAATCTCAGTTAAGAAATATCTTTTTACTTGGAGAAACACAAAGAGGCAGAGGAACTTTAGGCGAAAGCGGAACAGGTTTGG
>JAVEUY010000108.1:0-7982 GCA_034005315.1 Ignavibacteriaceae bacterium
AACCAAAGTAAAAGAAATTATATTTGAGTTACAAAATAAAATTACTGCAAATCCGGAGTCTAAAAGTCAATCTATCAATCAGGCTCAGAATAAACTAGAATCTTTGCTTGATAAAAAACAAAAACTTAAATATGATATTATCAAAAATGAAATCTGGAAAAGATTCTGATTTAATAAAGCCCGGTTTATCCGGGTTTTTATTTCCCCCATTTTAATACTTCAATTTTAACTTCCTGAATACCATCCCTTATCATATCAATTTTTTCAGCAGCCTTTAACGATAAATCAATTACTCTGTTTTTATAATCCGGCATTCTGTCATTTATCCTTACCTGAACGCTTTTATTATTTTTTAAATTAGTAACAACTATAATTGTATTAAATGGGTAGTTCGGATGTGCGGCTGTTAATTCATTCATATTATAAATTTCTCCGCTTGCTGTTCTCTTTCCGTTAAATTCATCAGCATAAAATGAAGCTGTACCGGTTTGTGTGCTCAAATATCCTGCTGCTGTATTACTATTATTATCATCTGAAGATTTTGTATAACGCGATGCAGAACTGCATGCAGCAAAGATCAATAAAAAACAGAGTGATAAAATTATTTTAATTTTCAGTTTCATAAACTTATAATAAAATTGATGCTGCTTTAATTATTGCAGTTTCAGATCTTAATCTGTTTTCGGATAACTTAATAATATTATCAGGATTAAGAATAGTCAACTCTTCCTTAGTCAGACCGCCTTCGGGACCAAAGACAAACAAATATTCTTCATCTTTCTTTATTGTTAAACTATTTAATTTTATTTCAGAATGCTGATCAAAAACAATTACTCTTTTATCAGAAGTATCTAAATCTTTTAAACTTTTTAAAAAATTAATTTCAGGTAAAAATGTTCTGAGAGACTGCTTTAATGCTGAAAGGACAATCTTATTTAGCCTTTCCATATTAATATTTTTATTAATAGACCGCTCTGAATTAAAAACAATAAAATTTGTTATACCAAGCTCTGTACATTTCTCCAATGCAAATTTCAGCCGTTCAGGATTTCTTAGGTTTGGAATACAAAATATAAAATCACTAAAAGAATTCTGATATGTTTTAACATTTAGTATTTCTGCTTTTAACGATTCTTTATTTATATCTGTAATTACAGCTTCATATACATTACCCGTTCCATCTGTTGCGTATATCTTTTGTCCTTTTTTATTACGCATCACTTTAATGCAGTGCTTGAATTCATCGTCTTCCAAAAGAAAATATTTTTTTTCTTTATAGATTGTTTTACAAAAAAATAGCTCTATATCAGAAAGATATTCCAAGGTCTAAAACCAATTGTGATTCAAATTTTTCATTAAATGCAACTTCAATTCTTAAAGCCTGATAAGGTAAAACCAACAATGTTAATCCTATACCGTAACCGGAATTAAACCTGTTTAAAGCATAAGGTTGATCCTTAAATTTTGCTAAAGCAGTTTCAGCAAAGATCTGTGTGTAAAATCCAATTCTATAACTTAATAACTGGTTTGGTATGATCGGTAAGAAAGATAAATCCAGGTTTAATTCTTCAATTATCGGATAAAATAGTTCAACAGAACCAAAATAAAATTCCTTACCTTCAATTTTTTCAGAAAGATGACCTCTGACTTTTTCATCTAATCCAATTATTGAATAGTCGTAATAAGGTACATTTTCCCCGATAGTAACTCTTGTTGAAAATCTCCATTTACTAATAAGATTTTTAAAGAGTCTCCGGTATTCCCTAAAATCAATTCTACCAACACTATAACTGATTCCATCAATTCCAATTCCTCTTAAATTGTAACTCACACTTGAGAAGATTCCTTTTTTCGGAAATTGTGCAAGGTCACGCGTATCATGTTCATATCCAATACCAATTTCAACCAGATTATCAATTCTGTCATCTGATGCATTTATTCCGGGTATGTAGAATGGTGTTTCAATATAACTGTAACCTCCTACTGCATAGATACGATTATATAGGTCCAGCCTTTTACCGACTAATAAACTTATTCCAATAGACTTTTGAGAAAAATTTGAACCGTATAATGCTTCTGCTAAACGACTTTTGTTTGTAATGTTAGCATATCTAAATGAAGTTCTGAGAAAAATATTATTTTCGTAAACAAGATTAGGTGTGTAAAAGCTTAGTGAAAAAGCCGGATCATAACCTAATGCGATCATTGCCATAAGATCTTCATTTCTTCCCCTGAAATTTTTTAATCTTAAATAGGCACCATAAGATAATTTCTTTAGATCACTCTCATTTGCATCAATAAACGGGATTGGATATATGTACCAGCTTTCTTCAACATAAATATTAAGAATATTTATTGAATCTCTAATGGCAGGTTCAAAATAAACCTGATTAAAAATTCCAAGACTATAAATTCTCTCACGATTATAAATTGCATTATGCAGAGTTAAAGTATCTCCCGTTTTAAAATTCAATTCCCTGAGTATGATAAAGGTTTCTGTAGTTTCATTACCAGTAACTACAATTGAATCTACTATGAATGGATAAAGTTCTGATGAAAATTTAGAGTCAGTCGTTTGTGCATTTGAAATAAATGAAAATACAATAACGAAAAATGACAAAAGATATTTTAATTTTCGGCTAATTATTATCACTAACGCTATTGTATTTCCAAATTAATTGATTACTAAAACTATTTATATTCTTCCACAGGTAAACAACTGCAAACTAAATTTCTATCTCCGTATGCGATATCAACTCTGCTGACACTTGGCCAAAATTTATTATTTCTTGTCCACTCTATCGGGTAAGCAGCTTTCTCTCTTGAGTATGGATAATTCCAGTTATCAGATATCACTACATTTGCAGTATGCGGTGCATTCTTTAATGGATTATTTTTCTGATCTAAGACACCATTTTCTATATCCTTGATTTCCTGGCGGATACTGATCATCGTATCACAGAATCTGTCAAGTTCTGCTTTAGATTCACTTTCAGTCGGCTCTACCATTAAAGTTCCGGCAACAGGAAATGAAACAGTAGGAGCATGATAACCATAATCCATTAATCTTTTAGCAATATCTTCAACTTCAACATAGGCAGATTGTTTGAATTCTCTCATATCAAAAATTAATTCGTGTGCTACTCTTCCTTTTGAACCTGAATAAAGAGCTTTATAATAAGGCTCAAGTTTTGCTTTGATATAATTTGCGTTAAGTATTGCAAACTTAGTAGCATTAAGTAATCCTGCTTCTCCCATCATTATTATGTAAGCATAAGAAATAACAACTACACTTGCACTGCCGAAAGGTGCAGCAGATACAGAAGTGATTGATTTGGATTTATTAATATCAACCAATGAATGTCCTGGTAAAAACGGAGTAAGATGTTTTGCAACTGCAATCGGACCCATTCCGGGACCGCCGCCTCCGTGAGGGATTGAAAATGTTTTGTGAAGATTCAAATGGCAAACATCAGCACCAATTTCTGCCGGACTTGTCAATCCAACCTGTGCATTCATATTAGCACCATCCATATAAACCTGCCCGCCATATTTATGAACTACATTGCAAATTTCTTTAATTGCCTCTTCAAAAACACCGTGAGTTGATGGATAAGTAACCATTAACGCTGCTAAATTATCTTTATTAGCTTCAGCTTTATTTTTAAGATCTGTTAAATCAATATTACCTTTGTCATCACAATTAACTACAACTACTTTCATCCCTGCCATTACAGCACTTGCAGGATTTGTTCCATGTGCTGAAGATGGAATTAAAGCAATGTTTCTTTGAGTCTGTCCAGCATCTTCCAGATAAGCTTTAATAACCGATAAACCGGCATATTCTCCCTGTGCTCCGGAATTTGGTTGAAGAGATACACTATCAAAACCTGTAATTTCTGCAAGACTTTTTTCAAACTTCTGAAACATCTCTGAATAACCTTCTGTCTGATCCGAAGGAGCAAAAGGATGGATATTTGAAAGCTGAGGTATCGTTACTCCAAGCATTTCTGTTGTGGCATTTAACTTCATCGTGCATGATCCAAGCGGTATCATTGAATGAACCAAAGAAAGATCTTTGTTTTCAAGATGCTTCATATATCTTAAAATATCTGTTTCTGATCTGTAAGAATTGAAAACAGGATGTGTTAAATAATTGGTTGACCTTTTAAATTTACCTTCAAATGACTGCTTACCTATAGTTAAAGATTCAACAGACTTTATTGCACCTGACTTACCAATTGCATTTGCAATTACATTCACTAATTCAATAACATCATCCGCAGTAGTCGTTTCATCCAAAGAAATGCTGATTGAATCTTTTATAAAATAGTTCAGATTAATTTCCTGTTTTAAAGCTTCTGTTCTGATTTTTTGTTTTGTTGATTCATCCAGAGAAAATGTTAACGTATCAAAATAGTTTTTATTTACCTGATTCAATCCCAGTTTTATCAATGCATCACTTAAAGCTGAAGCTAAATTATTAATCCTTTGTGCAATTGCCTTCAAATTTTTTGGTCCATGATAAACAACATACATAGCAGCCATAACAGCTAAAAGAACCTGAGCAGTACAAATATTACTTGTTGCTCTTTCTCTTTTAATATGCTGTTCACGTGTTTGTAATGCCATTCGTAAAGCACGATTACCCTGAGCATCAACTGAAACACCAATTATTCTTCCTGGAATAACTCTTTTAAAATCTCCAGTAGTAGCAAAATAAGCTGCATGAGGACCGCCGAATCCCATTGGAACACCAAATCGTTGTGTGTTTCCAACAGCACAATCAGCACCAAACTCACCGGGCGGAACAAGTAATGTTAAACTTAAAATATCAGCAGCTACAACTTTCAGTATATTAAAAGATTTTGCAGTTTCAAAAAGAGGAGCATAGTCATACACTTCGCCATTCATTGCAGGATATTGAACCAGCAAACCAAAGAAATCATTATTTAACTTTACATTAGAATGATTACCGATTACAAGTTCAATTCCCAATGGTTTTGATCTTGTTTTCAAAATATCAATCGTCTGGGGAAATACCTGCTCAGAGACAAAAAACTTATGTGAGTTAATTTTATCTTTTTTTCTGTTATTATAAAACATTGCCATCGCTTCAGCGGCAGCAGTACCTTCATCAAGCAAAGAAGCATTTGCAATAGGTAAACCTGTAAGGTCCGAAACGGCTGTTTGAAAATTAAGCAATGCTTCCAATCTACCTTGCGCTATTTCAGCCTGATACGGTGTATATTGAGTGTACCATCCCGGATTTTCTAAAATATTCCGCTGAATAACTGGCGGTAGAATTACCGGGTAATAACCCATACCAATGTAACTTTTATAGACCTTATTTTTTGATGCAAGATAATTAAGATGTTTAATAAATTCCGGTTCACTTAGTGAGGCATCAAGATTTAATTTGTTTTTTAATCTGATTTCTTTTGGAATTGTTTCATCAATCAATACATCAAGTGAACTGACTCCGCAAGTATTCAGCATCTCTGTTAATTCATTTTGATCAGGTCCGATATGTCTATGTTCGAAAATATCGGGGTGTTTAAAATTCTTCATTTTGTTACTCTTTTATTAGGTTAGATTTCAAAATTTTTCCTTAACAAAATTAAGGAAAATCTTTATAATTTTGCCCGATTATAGATAGGAATGATAGTTTTATTTTATTGAGACTGGTATTTAAGAATCTGTTCAAAAGCAGATTTTGCAGCGTTCTGTTCTGCAGTTTTTTTGTTTTTCCCTGTTCCGATTCCTGATTTATCTTTTCCTATTGTAACTTTTATTGTAAAGATTCTGTCGTGCTGAGGTCCTTCTTCTTTAATTACAATATAAGTCGGAGTTTCTAACTTATTTGCCTGCGCATATTCAAGAAGCTGGCTTTTATAATTTTCGTCTTTTAAGTACTCCCCTTCTTTAATCAAAGGTTCTATTAAAACATGATGAATAAATTTTCTGGCAACACATATATCATTATCAAGATAAATAGCGCCAACGATAGCCTCGAATGCATCAGACAAAACTGTTTTGGATGCTTTAGAAAAACTATTTGAAAGATTCTGATTAATTAAAATAAAGTTAGCTAAGCCAATAGATTCAGCCGCATCTGAAAGAGCAAATCTGTTAACTAATTTAGCTCTGGTCTTGGTTAAAAACCCTTCATCTTCATCAGGGAAAGCTTCAAACAAATATTCTGCAGCAATTAAACTTAAAACTGAATCGCCGAGAAATTCCATTCTTTCATTTGAGATATCTCCGCTTTCAAGCTCTTCAAGAAAAGATCTGTGCATTAAAGCCTGAATATAATAGGATTTGTTTTTTATAGGGAAACCAATAATTTTTTCTAATTGGGAAAACTTGTCGGCAGTTAAGATTTTTTCAATCGGATTTGAAGTTTTATTTTTTCCCCTAATATCAAAATATTTTAAAAAGCGGGAAAAAAAATCAGACAAAACTATTCCTTAAACTTAGTAAATAATAAAGAAGCATTGTGTCCGCCAAATCCAAATGTATTATTTATAGCGGCTCTGATCTCTTTTTTAGTAATGCTTTTGGCACTGTAATTAAGATCGCATTCAGGATCAGGATTATCTAAATTAATTGTTGGAGAAATTAAATTGTTTTTTAAAGATAGGATCGTAGCAATTGCTTCAACAACCCCTGCAGCACCAAGTAAGTGACCAGTCATAGATTTTGTAGAATTAACAACCAGTTTATAGGCGTGATCTCCAAAAACTGTTTTAATAGCTTTAGTTTCATTAACATCGTTATGCGGTGTAGATGTACCATGTGCATTAATATAATCAATATCAGAAATTGTTAAACCAGCGTCTTCAATAGAAATTTTCATTGATCTTACAGCACCCTCGCCTCCCGGTGCAGGTGCAGTAATATGATGTGCATCAGCAGTTAATCCAATTCCTGCAAGTTCAGCATAAATTTTAGCTCCTCTTGCAATAGCATGATTCATTTCTTCCAGAATTAGTGTTCCTGCTCCCTCACCCATAACAAATCCGTTTCTGTCTTTATCAAATGGACGAGAAGCTTCAAGATATCTGTCATTCCAGGTGGAAATAGCTCTCATTGCATTAAATCCGCCCATTCCCATTTCAGTAATAGATGCTTCACTTCCGCCGCAAATCATTAAGTCTGCAGAGCCTCGTTGAATTATCATAAAAGCATCTGAGATTGCGTGAGAAGCTGTAGCACAAGCGGAAGTAGTTGCATAGTTTGGTCCTTTAAAACCAAAACGAATTGAAATCTGACCGGCAGCAAGATCTGAGATCATCATAGGAATAAAAAAGGGGCTTAATACACCAGGGTTTCTCTCCTGAAAATATTTCCAGTGTTCATTTTGAAGAGTTTCTAAACCGCCGATACCACTGCCAAAGATTACACCGCACCTTTCTTTGTTCAGACTTGCGAGGTTTATACCAGTATCATCAACAGCCTGAGCAGCAGAGGCAATAGCAAACTGTGAAAACCGGTCTAATCTTTTAACTGATTTTTTATCAAAATAATTATCCGGTTTAAATTCTTTTACTTCTGCAGCAAATTTGGTATCAAACTTTTCTGCATCGAAAAGAGTAATAGGTGCAACACCATTTTTCCCTGAAATCAGGGCTTGCCAAAAGTCTGGAACAGTAACACCAATTGGTGTAATAGCCCCAAGTCCTGTAATTACAACTCTTTTTTTTGTCATTCAATCACAGCAAAAGAATAGTTAATCTTTGATGGTAAAACATAGAAGGACAAAGTCGGGAGTTTTAATCCCGACTATAAATTATGCTAATTTCTCAGAAAGATACTTTACAGCATCGCCTACAGTACCGATTTTCTCGGCATCTTCATCAGGGATTGAAATTCCAAATGCACTTTCAAATCCCATAACTAATTCAACGATATCCAAAGAGTCAGCACCTAAGTCGTTTGTAAAGGATGCCTCGGGAGTAATTTGAGATTCTTCCACACCT
>JAVEUY010000109.1:0-7979 GCA_034005315.1 Ignavibacteriaceae bacterium
AAAAAACTCTGCCTCCAAGATCGCTTGTAAATATTAAGGAATCTTTAATTACAACCGATGAATTATTAAAACTTCCATAAACATCCTGGTTCCATATTTCAATCAGTGAATCAGAAACTTCAATTGGGGAATAGAAATTTCTGTCTGGGCTGCCGCCAAACATTAGTTGCTGTTTTTCATCCTGATCAAAAGAAATTTTTATTAATGATTTTGCACATCCGTAAATAAATAACGCAGATAACAATATTATTAAAGACAAAAACTGTTTCATCAGAAATCCCATCCAAAGAAAAACTGATAAAACAATCCTGGCTGAAACTGAGTAAAATCCTTTTCAATCTTTTTTCCGATATCATATCTTAGAATCAAAACATTAAACAGGTTAAATCTAATTCCTGCACCGATACTTCCGTAAGTTGTCTGATAAGTTTTATCCCACGCACTTCCCATATCAAAAAATGTTGCACCGCGAATTCCGAAAAATCCCATATCAAGAATCGGGAATTTGATTATTATCTGATCGATAAGCGGAAATCTGAATTCAATAGATGACAACCACATTTTCTCACCTCTTAAAGACCAGCGGGGCCAGCCTCGTAAATCCCAGCTTCCGCCCATAAAATATCTGCGCGCTTCTTTACCTTCGTTATAAAATAAACCAACTCTTAATGCCAATGCTGTCTGATAACTCAATCTCTGATAAATCCGGTAATCTGCTATAATGCTGAAGTAATTTATATTACTGTATTTTATATCGCTTGTATATCCAAGAAGAAGTAAAAACCTTGAACCGTCAATCGGACCGCTGGAACCCCATAATGAATTATCGTGAACATAAGAGGCAGAATTACTAAGCATCAATGCTTTGCGCGATGTTATACCTTCTACAATTTCACGATCGGAATTTATAAGTGTTACTGTGTACTCAAGTCTGTTAAATTTGGATACTGGATAACTGAGAAATGCAGAACCGCCAAAACTTCTTTCAAAGAAAAACTCATCCGATTCTCTTATATCATACCTGTTTCCGCTGAAATTGAAAACTCCGAATCCGTAATTAACTCTTTTCGAGAGATTTATTTTTTGAAGTGCAATATTAAAACTCCGGAGAATATCACTTTGTACTGTTGCAGTATTGTATAACAAGAATAAATATTTATCATCACCAAGCATATCACTAAGACCTAATATTGCGCCGCCGCTTGTTCCAAAAACAGGATTTGTTGAAACAACTCCTGTTGCAAGATCAAGAGAATATTCTTTTTCATATTCAACTTTTGTAATATCAGAAGTATTACCACTAAAACCTGCTAACCATTTACCTGATGCTTTACTAAGATCCATCATTAAACTTTCAGTTGAGCTGCTATCCTTATCATTTAAATTCATTTGGTAAAGATGAAATGAAAAATCCCGGAAGCCCGCAAATATCAAGACAGAATCATTCATTGAACGGGGATCAAAAGCACTGGTTAAAAAGTTAGTTACTTTATTGAGCACTTTTATACGGGAATTTTCTCCGGTATTCATTTTCCAGACATTTCTGATACCATCAGCATCTGAAGTTAAAAATAATTCCTGTCCATCATCTGATAAAACAGGATTATAATTATTGAACTGATTATACGTAATGTACTTAATTTCTTTAGTCGTAAGATTATAGCTGAATATATTATAATTCTTTTGAAAAGTTCCTGATGTTCTGTCGGATGAAAAATATATTTCGTCATTCAAACCAAAGCCCGGATCCCTGTCATCATAATAATCATTAGTTAATCTTGATAATGAATCCTGTACAATATCATAAACATAGATATCGCTATATCCTTTTTGATCAACTGCCTGAAAAACAATTCTGTTTCCGTTAGATGAAAACTTAGGCGAAGTCATATAAATAAGATAATCTTTTTGAAAAGATTTTATGATCTTATTTTCTTTAACTGAAAAAAAGTGAATTGCATCAGTTGCATCACTTTTAGCAACGAATGCAAGTAATCCGTCTTTTGAAATATCTATTGCAGACTGCAGTAAATGGAAAGCTTCAAGTTCAGATGTCTGCTCGGCAGATATAACCAATTCAGGATCTTTAGCAGGAATCATATTTTCATTTAGCTCAACTCTGAAGATTGAGGAATATCCTGTTCTGTTTGCAATAAAATAAATAAAATCTTTTTTATCAAGTTTATAATGAACCGGCGAAAAATTAAAACCAAAATCAGTTAATTGTACTGCTCCTACATTGATCGGCATTTCTGACTGATAAAGCGGAAAATATTTTTTTCTGAGATAGTACTGCCATTCAATATCAATTTTTTCTATCGTCATTCCCAAAACATCTTCTATTACATCCTTAAAAGAAGAATACATCCAGAAATTTTCTAACATCATTTCGATTTTTTCTGTTCCGTAACTTTCAGCAACAAACTCAAGAAAGTTCTGTCCTTCTTTGTACATTAGGAAAGTTCCGGATATTTTCCAGATGTTCTCTATTCCGAAATGATAATTATTCAAAACTGCATCACGCATAACCATTTCAGCCTGTGCATCAGGCTTTGTGGAATAATATTCTGCAAGTCCTTCAACAAACCATAAAGGCGGCATTCGGTCGGTTGATAATCTGTGATCGCGTAAAACCCTGAATATTTTATTTGTCATAAAAACATGAACAAGTTCGTGTCTTATTACATGTCTGAAATCGGTTAAAGAACCTGTAGAAGGAATTACAACTCTTCCTTTTAAAAATTCAAAAAAACCGCCAACACCTTCGGGAATAAAACCAGGTGTTACATTAGTCTGCTGAAAATGATTTGAAGTGTTATAAAAAATAAGTGGGATTTTTCTGGTAATAATATTATTTGTTTTGACTTTTAGTTCATCAAAGACTTCTTCTGCAATTCCGGCTCCGATTTCTGCAATGCTTTCAGTTTCACCATAGTAATAAACATTAAAATGCTCAGTCCGGAGTATCTTCCAGTCAAAGTCTTCATATTGAACTTTGTTTCTTCCAAAGTTATAGAACTGTGCATAAGAAATCTGATAAATAATCAGAAACAGCAGCAGAGAATATTTCAGTGTGCTTTTCAAAAAAAATAATTTTGTTTTTGTTAGCTTAGTTTTTCTTTTAGCGTGTGGATATTATCAATTTCACTTGGATCATATCCTCTGAATACACCTGTGTAGTAACTTATCCAATCTGCCAGATAAATAAAATCCAATAGTCTTATCTTAAAATTTTCTTCATTACTTTTTATATTAATAATTTCTACACCTGCTTTTTCAAATAATTCTTTAAGGATGGTAAATCTTTTTTTAATCTGCGGATGATAAGTATCATCAGTTAAATTAATAATTTTTGCGTGAAATATTTTTTCCTGATATGATTCCCAACCGATAATTTCGTTGTGGTTCATTTCAGGTACTTCGTTATGAAATGCATGTAATTTGGAATTTTCATTAAGCTGGCATTTTAATCTGTAACCGACTGAGCTTGTAGAATCAGATGCAGAATAAATAACCGGAATAAATCCAATCAGAGATTTTGCAATTGCAGCAGCATAATTTTCTTCAGACGAATATACTAATCCTTTTTGCTGCCAGATTGATTTTATCTTTTCAACCAAATCTGAATGATCGCTTATGAGTTTTAAATGTTGAAATAATTTTAAAAGTGAAAAGAAACTTAAACCAAGTGCATAACGAGGTTGAAATCCTTTTTGCAGTTTAATATTATAAATATTATTTGCTTTGGCTATCTCTTCAATTTTTCCGCCTGTTGAGATACAAATTATTCTGCAATTTGATTTTATCGCCTGATTTAATGCAGAAATAGTTTCTTCAGTGTTTCCGGAATATGAAGAAGCAATAAACAATGTTTTATCATTTGCAAACTTGGGCAGATTATAATTTCTGTTAACTAAATAAGGGATTGTCAGTTCATCGGATAAAAAATTTTTTAACAAATCTGCACTGATTGCTGATCCGCCCAATCCGCTTACAATTATGCCGCTGATATCTTTACAGTTAATCCCTGATATATTTACTTCATTATTCCACGCATATTCAATCTGTTTATAGGAATTAATTAAAACATCAAATTGATTCTGCGGATCATACTTTTGAACATATTCTTTTATTTTCATAGTCAGATAATATTCCTTGTTCTTGAAATGTTATTGTCTTCAAAAAATTTCTGTACCTTTTTCTGAATGTCTATTTCTGTTTTGCATTGTAAACATTCATTGGCAAGAATTTTTGCTTTCTTAAATTCAAAGTTTCTTATGATTCTTTTTGCATTTAAAATAGTTGCAGGACTCATACTAAGAGAATCCAGTCCCAAACCTACCAGCAGAGGTATCGCAAGTGTATCCGCTGCCATTTCGCCGCATATACTAACCGGCACTTTATCTTTTTTTGCTTCTTTAACAATATGTGCAATTGTTCTTATTACAACAGGACTGAATTCCTGATATAGATTTGAAACAAGATCATTACCTCTATCAACCGCCATTAAATATTGAATCAAATCATTTGTGCCGATGCTGACGAAATCAATTTCATCAGAAAATTCTTTAGCCATCACTGCTGCAGAAGGTACTTCTACCATAATTCCGATTTTCATCTGATTATCAAACTTAACTTTTTCTTTTCTTAACTCGCTTTTACATTCCTGAATCAATTTAACAGAGCGCCATATTTCTTCAAGTGTTGTGATCATCGGGATCATAAATTTTACATTTTTATTTTCACTTGCTTTTAAAACTGCACGTATCTGTGTTTTAAATAGATTTTCATTTTCCAGCAAAAATCTTATTCCGCGTAAACCAAGAAAAGGATTTGGTTCTTTGTATTCGTTAATCCGGAATTTATCTCCTCCAATATCATAAGCTCTGATAGTTAAAAACTTAGGATACATTCTTGAAGCAAGTTTAGAATATATTTCAGTCTGTTCTTTTTCATCCGGAAAAGTTCCAAGTTCATTTAAGATTTGTTCTGTGCGGTAGAGTCCGATACCTGTTGCACCTGTTGTAAGTACCAGATCAATTTCACCGGATACATCAACATTTGCTTCAATATTAATAATTTTACCATCTAATGTTTTAGCCGGAAGATCTTTTAATTCTTCCAGACCTTTCTGAAGCTTTAAAAGTTTGTCCTGCTTTTCACGGAAAAATTCTAATTGTATTTCGGTTGGATTAATAATTACATAACCGTGAAAACCATCTACCACAATCTGTTCACCGTCTTTTATAAACTGAGTTGCCTTTTGTGTCCCCACAACTGCCGGAAGATTAAGCGATCTGGAAATAATAGCAGCGTGTGAAGTTAATCCGCCATGATCAGTAACAAAAGCTAATGCTTCTCTTCGCGAAAACAGTAATGTGTCAGCAGGTGTTAATGCTTCACTTACAACGATAAGATTTTTTTCTATTTTCGATTGCCAACGTTTCTTCTGCAGATTGCGGATTATTCTTTGCTTAATATCTTCAATATCATGAGCGCGCTCTTTCATATATGATTCGTGTGAAATAATCATCAACTCCTGATATTTAGAGATTTCATCAGAAACAATATATTCAGGCTGAACCATTTCATCACGGATTCTTTTATTTATATGTTCCAAAAGGATAGGATCATCAAGAATCATTAATTGAGCTTCGAATATTGCAGCCCGGACTTCATCCATCTTTTCGCGGGCAAAACCAAATATTTTATTCAGTTCTTTTTTTGATTGCTTTAACGCTTCCTGAAAATGATTTATTGCTTCATCAGCATTTGTAATGGGCGCTTTATTTATTTCCAGCTTTTCTTTGGAAAATAAAAAAGCTTTTCCGATTACAATGCCGGGAGCAGCAGCGATTCCGGTAACTACATTTTCTGCACTTTTATAAATTTCTCTGAATGATTTCATAACTCATCAAACCCCTTTTCAAAATATGCTGAAATTTCATCACAAGCTTGCTGTTCATCGGGACCATCAAAAGTTAGTTTTAACTCTGAACCCATTTCTGCAGCTAAAGTCATTACACCGATAATACTTTTACCATTGATATTCATTCCATCACGGTAAATAAAAAAATCACTTTTATACTTAGCAGCAATTTTAACAATAGTTGCAGCAGGTCTTGTATGCAAACCTGCTCTGTTAACAATCTTTACTGTTTTTTCAATCATTATTTATTTCTTTTAATTAATAAATCTGCAAGCCAGTAGAATATTTCTATCCTTGATTTATCTGATAAATTATCAATTGATCTTAAAGCATTTTCAGTACACTTTTTTATTGCTTTTTTAGCTTCATCAGGCACACCTAACTTTTCGTAAAGTCTTTTATATTTTTCAATCTGATTTGAGCGAATACCTTTATTCCATATAACTTTCATTAAGTCTTCTTTATCTTTACCGGCAGCTTTATCTAAAGCAACAAGAAACAGAAATGTTTTTTTACCTTCAAGTAAATCTCCGCCGATTCTTTTTCCAAACTCAGCTTTGTCAGCAGTAATATCAAGCAAATCATCCTGAATCTGAAAAGCTATACCTAAATGTTTTCCATAATCAGACAATGCATTTATGTCATTATTTTTTCCGTTTCCAAGATAAGCACCAATCTCACAGCAGGTTTGAAGTAAAGCAGCAGTTTTTTTTGTAATCATATCTATGTATTCTGCAAGCGTAACATTTGCCTGTCGTTCAAATTCAGTATCTAAACTTTGTCCTTCACATACTTTTACTAATCCGTTTGTAAACGAACTAATTACCTGTTGTGCATTTATATCGCAATCTTTTAACAAATACTCATAAGCAACAGCTAAAAGAGAATCACCTGCAAGAATTGCGGTATTTAAGTTATACTTTTTATGTAATGTAAGATTTCCTCTTCTAAGATCTGCATTATCCATAATATCATCATGAACCAAAGTAAAATTATGAAGCATCTCAACAGACAATGCCGCATTATAAACTTTTTGCGGTTTTGCACCCGCTGCCATTGCTGATAAAATAACAAGTAATGGTCTTAATCTTTTACCGCAGCTTTCTAAAATATATGATGATGGACCGTAAAGTGATTCAGGTTTTCTTTTCTTTAAAGCATTTGCAAGTTTTCTGTCAATTACTGCTTTTTGCTTTTCGTAAAATTTATTGTATTTGCTATAAGATGAATGTTTCAAAACAGAAATTCCTTTTTAATGATTTTACCTTTTCTCAATTCGTTAAGGTTTTTAGAACCGGTTAAGAACATGACATTTTTAAGATAATCAAACCAGCTTTTGATAAGGTCTGAAACATCCTCTTCTCCTTTTTTAATAAGTGTTTGCAGAATAATTCTTGCAGAAGCGGCAAGATCAGAACCAAGTGCGAAAGCAACAGCAAGATCGTTTGCAGAATTTATTCCGCCTGATCCGATAAGAAGAAATTTAAATTTCTTTTTAAGCGGATAAATTTCTTTCAGACAATAAGCAGTAGGCAATCCCCAATCCCAAAAAGGATTTTGAGTTTCTTTGTTTCGTAATATTTCAACTCCAGCCCAGCTCGTTCCGCCAGCACCAGCCACATCAATTCCCTTTACTCCTGCTTGAAGTAATTTAACAGCAGCGCTTTTACTTATACCTGATCCAACTTCTTTTACAAATACAGGAACCTTTGATTTGCTAATTAATTTTTCAAGTTTTTTTAACAAACCAGTAAAATGCGGCTCACCTTCTTTTTGCAGCAATTCCTGTAAAGGATTTAAATGAATATAAAAAGCATCTGCTTCAAGCATATCAATAAGTTTAAGAATTGATTTCAGATCTTTTGATTGAACCAATTGTGCTGCACCAATATTACTAAAAACAGGAACTGCAGATGCATTCTTTCTTATTATTTTATAGCTGTTATGATATTTTGCATTTTCCAAAGCCTGTCTTTGACTTCCGACTCCGATAGGAATCTTTAAATACTTGGCAACATTAGAAAGTCTTTCATTTATCATTTCAGCTTCA
>JAVEUY010000110.1:0-7972 GCA_034005315.1 Ignavibacteriaceae bacterium
CTTCCGATCTAAAACTTAAATTCTGTTATAGAAGTTTACAGGCAGCAAAGCGCTGTAAATACTTTAATAGCAGAATATCCAATAACAAAAACAGATACAACAATAACAGATGATAATAATGGAAATGACCTGCAGATAGATACAGAATACAACTATTACGCATTAAGAAAAGACTCTGCGGGTGAAAGAAAAGACACAAGCAACACAGCAGAAACCAAAACCCTTGCAGCAACAAGCCTAAACTATACCTGGCAGGAGTTCTCGCTTGGCAGTGGAGATAACCCAAATGTGCTTTATGGTGTATGGGGCACAGATGAAAACAATGTATATGCAGTAGGTGGTGTAACAATAAATGACACTATGTATGGAGTGTTAAGATGGAATGGAAGTCAGTGGTTACCATTTTCAAATAAAGTAGGCGGTTATGCAGTCTATGGATTCTCAGCAAATGATATTTGGGTAGTTGGTGGTGGTGTTTTTCGCTTTAATGGTACAGAGTGGAAACAGGTTGACTCTTATACTAGTAATGGTCAATCAATACCACTAGATCAGATACTTTTTGATAATCTTCCATATATATCAGTATGGGGCACGAGCAGTAGTGATTTGTACTTTGGCAGTGGTGGAGGAACAATCGTACACTGGAATGGAAGTAAGGCACAGGTTGTTTATACCAACCCAAGCATAGTACAGGTAAAAGATATGGATGGATATGTATCTGATTTTATAATAGGAGTTGGAACAGGAATGATACCACCGCTGCTTGCAGTTAAGTATAACGGTATAATCTGGAGCCCGCTGCCAATAAGCAGCAATTGGTCATTAAACTCAGTCAGTATTGTAAATCGTAATCATATATACTTTGGTGGTGATGGGATATTTGAGATGAAGAGAAATAATTTCTCACAAATTCTTAGTCCTGGATTCTATAGCTGGAATATAAGCTATAATAAAAAGAATGGTGTAATTGCATCCTCTGGAGATTTTGATGGTGTATATATAAATAATGGATTAGAATGGAAAAACTATAGAAGACTAATATCAACGGATAATACCTCGTACTCAGGCATATTTCAAATAAACAACTATATTTTCTGTGTTGGCAGTACTGCCGCAGGAAATAAAGCTAAAATAATAATCGGTAAAAATTAAAAGGAGAAACAGAAATGAAAAAAGCTATACTTTTATTAACCTTGTTGCTATCAACACATAGCATCTTTGGTATGGATGGAGAAATCTGGTTTTATATAGATGATAATACTCCAAATGTAAGTTATTACGTTAAAGCTGTAAGAATCAGCAATAACGATCCGCTCTTTGGTGCAAACTTTTTGGAAGTGGACACTTATAATTATAATGTAGTGATTTCTGATTACGATGCAGTATATCAAGAGCCGGTTGGTGAATTTGAAAAATTAAGAGGATTTAATTTTCTGCGTGATATAGGTGCATTTCCTGCAATTGGCGAAGGTAAAATCAGGTTTGAAATTTATCGTAATAATGTGTTGATATTTAAATTTTCAGTGGATTTAGTCCATTCTAATGTATCCCCTGATTTAACCTTTAAGTATTATTATTCAAGCAATACAATGATAGGAAAAGGAAACGGACCAACTGCCCAAACAATTCAAATTTATAATAATGGTTTCATCAATTGCTGGGATTTGCTTGGGGAAACCAGGAACATAAGCAGTTATGTTAACCAGGTAACATTAACAAATCTAATTGCTGGCTCTGTTGAAAGTAATATTAAAACTACATTTAACACTGCACCTATGGGTTTTCCATACAATAATGTACAGCTTGGCGTGCAATATAACCCCGGCACAACAGTAAGCCTGTGGCGTGGTGTTTATTACAATATTTCCGCTTCACATACAAGCTATGTTAAAAACGGAGTTAACTATAATTTTAGAAATTGGAACAATTATCTCAACTTTCAGAGTTCAACCGCTCTGAAAATCGAGTCAAACACATCAGAATTAAAATCACTGTACTACCAAACCCAGCCTCTAACAGTATTTAACAACTTAGAGGGCGGTAGTACAAATAACAATTATAATATAATCTGGCTAAATCCTGATCCGGATATAACAACTGTATGGCAATACGGAACCGCTTATAATTTATTTGGTTATTCGCCACTTAATCCAGATATATACAATATTGAAGCAACTTCAACGTTTCAAAACTTAAACACAACGTGGTGGTTTTATAAATGGAATGATGGTTCAACAAACAGATTAAAACAAAATTTACATGCAACATCTCCAACAAATTTAACAGCATATTATAAAGGCAATCTTCGCTCAAACGACCAGCACGGTATAAGCAGCAACAGCCAGCGTAAAATGGTAAGAACAGATAACGGGATATATCATTTGGTATATGAGTCTATGGGAAATGTTTACTATACACACAGCTTAACTTCAAACTTTGATGGCAGTTGGTCGCAGGAAGAACTTTTAAGGACAAACGCTAAAAACCCGGCAATAGAATATCACGTTAATAATGTTAAAATTGTTTTTGAGTTTTATGATCCCGTGTATGGTGATGATGCAATAATTTATTTATCAGCCTATGCTCCGAATGCAAGCGGTGTTTACACACAGGTTGTAAATGAATGTGAGGAAGTAGCTAACTTTCCTGTATCGTACTTTGGTAATGCAAAACCTGTTATCTCATATAACCAGGTTCAATTATTTATTGCATACAGAAAAAACTCAACTGAAGGATTAAAAGAAAGAACCAAGTGGTTTAATATAAATACCGGCTTATGGAACTGGAGCAATGAAGCAGCAATCCCGGGGACAAATTTATATTCTATAAATCCTTCTGTGGTTGAAAGTTATGCTCATATTCATTTGGTTTACGAAAGTCAGAATTCGATAATGTATAAATATGCAGTTACAGAAAGTTACTCAGGTCCCTGGCAGTATGATGCAGCAATTAATGTTTCTACTGGCAGTGGTTTTAAAACAAACAATAATCCAAATATCAGCATTGCAGGCTCTAATAATTATGTTATTATAAGCTGGACAGGCATATATACATCAGCAATGGATAAGGTGATTGCAAAAGAGCATGAAGACGGTTTAAGAAGATACGCTGCTGTAGTTAAAGCAGGCTTACGTTCAAGCTGGGGTGGTTTTAGCAGCTTTAGTAATAATGTAAACTACACAAATAATAATTCCATAAGTGCTGCTGACGGCTCAATATTAACCTGGAGCGAGATGAACGGTCAGTATTCAAAATATGTAAAAAGAAACTCAGACGGCACTTATGGTACTATTACAAATCTTACATCAAACGGAATACAGACAATGGCTAGCAATGCCGATTACTTTAGCAATATAGAAGTAATGGTATTTAACAATACTACTACCGCACCTTACCTGCTGAACAAGTGCACAAATAACTTTTCACTTGTACCTCTGGCAAAAGCGGTAGAAACCGAAACTATAGATATTAGTTATGGCAGATCAGGTGTAGTTGAGAAAAATAATATAGAGTTTTTGTTTAACATTGGTGAAGTTATGTTAGATGGTCAGGCAATAAGATTTGTAAATAGAATAGATACATTACCCGTTAATAGCGTAGAAGAATTGAATGAATTTGCAAGGACTGAATCATTCAGTTTAAATTCGCAAAGCGAACTGATTTTTTCAAATTATTATTATGTTGTAAATCCTTCTCTGGCAGATTCAGTACTAACAGATATTTTTAATGTAAATTTTAAGTGCGAGCTTGTTAATTCAGCAACAAATCAGGTGGTTGGTACATTTGATAATATAACTTACAATAAATCTAATGTTCAGATATATGCAAATCCAAGTTATTTAATTGATTGCTTTGGAATAGAATCAGGCAGTTATTACTTAAAACTTACAACTGCTGTAAATGATTCAGTAAACTTGTTTATATCCGATATACAGAGAGATGATATAGTGTTAGAAAAGTCCAACTTATTGGTTAGAAACTTTAATGGTGCGGACAAACCAACATTGTATGAACTTTCACAAAACTATCCAAACCCTTTCAACCCAAGTACTACAATCCGCTACCAAACCCCACAAGATGGTATTGTAACACTTAGGATTTATGATATACTTGGTGCAGTAGTAGCAACACTTATTAACGAAGAAAAAGCTGCAGGAAAATATGAAGTAAACTTCGATGCAAGCAAACTTTCAAGCGGAGTTTACATTTACAAAATACAGGCTGGTGGTTTTATTAGCTCGAAGAAAATGATTTTAATTAAGTAATTTTACATAATGAATTACGCAATAGTTACAACAATAACCGACAGATGTAAGAGATGTTACTCTTGTATAAGAGAATGTCCTGCTGCGGCTATTCGCGTCATTGACGGACAGGCAAAGGTGATTGAAGAAAGATGTATTGTCTGCGGGCATTGTGTAAAAGTCTGTTCACAGGATGCAAAACAAATTTTATCCGAAATAGACATTGCTTATGATCTGATTGAAACTAAAAATGCAATCGCTATTGTTGCTCCGTCTTTTGCGGCATCATTTCCTGATAACTACAGAAAAGTTCCAACTGCATTAAGAAAGCTTGGATTTACAAAAGTAATTGAAACTGCTTTTGGTGCTGACCTGATTGCAAATGATTATATGGATGTGATAAACAGCGATTCTGAAAAGACAGTAATCAGCTCTGCCTGTCCTGCAGTTGTTAGTTACATTCAAAAGTATTTTGTTAAACTCGTTCCTTATCTTGCAAAAGTAGTTTCGCCAATGATTGCACTCGGCAGATATCTTAAAGTAACTGAAGATGTAAATTGTAAAATTGTTTTTATCGGACCTTGTATTGCTAAAAAGCACGAAGCAAGAGATGAAGATGTTGCAGGAGTAATTGATGCAGTTCTGACATTTTCAGAGTTGAAAGAAATGTTTGAATACAGCAGAATAAATCTGGACGAATTAGAAGAAAGTGAATTTGATGGACCGCATGCTATGATGGGTAAAGCTTATCCGCTTGCAGGCGGCTTGTTAAAAACCACAGATGTAAATGATGATATTCTTGAAAAAGATATAATTGTGGTTGAAGGCAAGAAAAAAGTTCTTGAAATAATTGATGAGATTGCAAACAATCATATCAACGCAAAGTTTACTGATATTTTATTTTGTGAAGGTTGCATCAGCGGTCCTGCGATTGATACAGAGCTTAATTATTATGCGCGTCGTGAAAAAGTTATTAACTACATTGACGAGAAAATATACAATGTTGATAAACATGTTTGGAAAAGCAATCTTTACAATGCAAGAAAATTAAATCTGAAAAGAAACTTTGGCTTGGATAATCAAAGGAGACCTTATCCTTCTGAAGAAAAGATTAAAGAAATATTAGCACAAACAAAAAAATATTCTGTTAAAGATGAATTAAACTGTGGTGCATGCGGTTATGCTACCTGCAGGGAATATGCTGTGGCTATTGCTAAAGACCTTGCGGAAAAAGAAATGTGTCTGCCTTATCTTCTTGATGAATTAAAAACTGCTTATGATAACTTAAGCAATACAGAAGAGCAGCTTCGTGTTGCAGAAAAACTTGCGTCTATCGGACAGCTTGCAGCGGGTGTAGCTCACGAAATTAATAATCCGCTTGGTACGATTTTACTTTATGCATCAATGCTTAAAAGAGACCTGGAAAAAATTTATAAGGATGATCAGAAAACAGAGGACCTGGAATTAATTGTTGAAGAAGCAAACAGATGTAAAAATATTGTTGCAAATCTTCTAAACTTTGCACGGCAGGGCAAACTAAACTTAAAAGAATTTGACCTGGCAGAAACATTAAGAGAAACATTAAAACCGTTTGCGATAAATACTGTTTATCGCGGAATTAGTTTCAGGTATGATATTGAAGAAAATCATTACAGCATTACCGGGGATGAAGATCAGCTTAAACAGGTTTTTGTTAATATTATAAAAAATGCCTGTGATGCCATGAGCGATATTGATGGTAAAAGAGAATTAAAAATATCTCTTTCATTAAACGGGGATAATGTTAAAATTGAAATTTCGGATACAGGCAACGGAATTCCTAAAGAAAACCAGGGCAAAGTTTTTACACCATTCTTTACAACTAAAAGTATGGGCAAAGGAACCGGTCTTGGTCTTGCAATTTCATACGGAATTATTAAAATGCATAAAGGAAATATCACTTTTACAAGTGAAACAGGAAAAGGCACTACATTTAGTGTTGTACTGCCTAAAAGTCAGGTACATCAGATAACAAAAGTAAGTAAAGGAATAGAAGCTTTATGAATACCAGAAAAAAAATATTATTAGTTGATGACGATCTTGATCTTCTTGAACAAAATAAATTACTAATCGAATCAAAAGGTTATGAAGTAATTACTGCTGTAAGCGGTAAAGAAGGTTTTGAAGTATTTAAAAAAATCAAACCGGATGCCTGCGTAATTGATTTGATTATGGAAGAACACGATTCCGGATTTATTTTGTGTTACAAGATAAAAAACGATGAACACGGAAAAAATATTCCTGTGTTTATTTTAACTTCTGCAGCTTATGATACCGGATTTAAATTCGGAGCATCAACCTCCGAAGAAAGAGAATGGATAAAAGCTGATGCACTTATCCATAAACCGGTAATTATTGAAGAATTTGTTGAGAAGTTAGAAGCATTTTATGAATTGAAGAAATAATTTTATTAGTCATTGCAGGTCCTTGTTTTATCGGGATGAAGCAATCTCCGGTATTAAAGATTTCGTTCTTCGAATTCTCTGAAGTGAATCGTTGACAATAAAAACAATAATTTAAATAATTTATTTTCAGACATTTTCATTGAATAACTACAAGCCAAAAGTTCTGATTGTTGATGACGAAAAAGGTCTTCGTATCGGTGCGCAAAGACTTCTTGAAATGGAAGGATATGAAGTTACTGCTGCAGAAAACGGAACCGAAGGAATTAAATTCGGAACCGAAACTGAATTTGATCTTGCAGTCATTGATTTAAAGATGCCCGATATTGACGGACTTGAAGTTCTTCAGACAATCAGAAAAAAATTTCCAAATACAGTTTGCTTTATAGCAACCGCTTATGCAAGCTATGAAACTGCTGTTGAAGCAAGCAGGCTTGGCGCTCACAGTTATATACCAAAACCTTTTTCATCTGAAGAGTTAATTGCAAATCTTAAAGAGGGTTATCAAAGAAGATTAGTAAATCTTGAAGCAGACAAGTGGCGCAGAGAGCGTGAAGATCGTTTACTTGAAGTTGCATTTGAAAAGACAAGATTAAATACAATAATAAATTCTATTACTGATGGTGTGCTGGTAATTAATAAAGACGGACTTGCTGTTCTTTACAATCCGGCAGTGTTGCGATTTTTAGAACTATCCGGCATAGCGGTTGAAGAATATATTCTTGATAAACTTCGCCCGGAAATACTTGAACTTTTTAACAAGCTTGTTAAAGATACTTCAACCGAACATAAATCTTACACGATTCAAATAGAGCTTAAACCTAACAGGGAATTTTTTATTGAAGTTACTGCTTCTGCTGTAAGACATCCCGGTGATAATATAGCAGGAGTTGTAATTGTGTTTAAAGATATCACAGAACTTAAAAAAATTGAGTTTGTAAAATCCCAATTCGTTTCGATGGTATCGCATGAACTTAAAGCACCTATTGCTGCTGTTTATGGTTTTTTAAAATTGTTTAACGATGATTCAATAACACTTACATCTGAACAAAAGAAAGATTATGAAATACGTTCTATGGTAAGATTAGATGGCTTGCTTAAAATGGTAAATGATCTTCTGGATATTTCGCGTATGGAATTAAAAACTGTTCACCGCGAAATTAAGAAAGTTTGCCTGAACGAGATCATTTCATCTGTACTTGAACTGTTTCAACTCGATATCAGCAAAAAAGGAATTCAGGTTATTTTTGAAAAAGATGCATCAGAGCATTGTATAAAAGCTGATAG
>JAVEUY010000111.1:0-7908 GCA_034005315.1 Ignavibacteriaceae bacterium
TCTGCATCTGTTACCAGAATGGCGCCCATTACTCCGCCATTATCATTAAGCGTATAGGTTTCCAGGAATGCTAGTTTTGCGATTTCCATCTTAATTCTCCGACTTTCAAATTATTATTAAATTTTCTATCAAAGATTTTCAAGATTAGTGCCATAATTTCGGCAAGTTTAAACTTTGCTGAAAATCTGAATTCAGATGTAAAATATACAAGTGAAGTAATAATTGGATGTCAGAAATGACGTATTAAACTTAGTTTATAGAATGAAAACAAAGAAAAAATTATTTTAATAAAGTTTATGTCAGACAATATAATTTTTGCATGAATATTCTACCTGATTTTGTTTATAACTACTAAAGATGTAAAAAATTATTTCAGGTAATTTATTTTACATAAGAAGAAATTTTTAGCTAAGAATTAAAGATAAGAGTTAAGAAAGAGTAAAATAAGTTACATTGCTAAATTGCTGGTTTTACACAACTTCCTACTCCTAATTTTTTTCTCCTCCTTACTAAGGGGGAGGACACAAGAGGGGGTTTAACTGACGAATGACGGAAAACGAAAGACGAAAGAAGCGAGAGGTTTAATCAGCATTCCATTATTTTTCCAGCAGGATTTCAATTAAAATACTTTCGTATTCTTTTGTGCTTTAGGGCTTTTGTGGCAATAGATTCTCCGCCACCAAAACACAAAAATATAAATGACGGAAAACGAAAGACGCTAGACGAAAGTAGTGGAGATTTTAATCCGTGTTAATCTGCTTAATCTGTGTATGACGAAGTCATCAGTGTTCTATTGGTTTTAAAAGGAGTCAGGAGTCAGAAGACAGTAGTCAGAATTTGAGAACAGTAGGCAGTTGACAATAGGCACTAAGCAAACAATAAATGACTACTAATGACTTACTGACGAATGACTAATTTCATTGTTCAATTGCCATATTGTTATATTGTTACTTTCCAACAGCCAACCTCCAACCCACCACCCCCATTTCATACTTTTTAAGAGAGGTTAGGTGAGTTAGTTTAGATAATTGCACACGAATTTAACAGATGTAACTGATTTGAACTGATTAGCGATTGAATGACAAAGAATGACTATTGACTTATTGACCAACAACCAAACTTCTGCCACCATCCAACTCACATATACTTGACAGTTACTAAAGTAAAGTCTATTTTTATGTAGACTAAATCTAAATAATTTGTAAAGACATATGAAAACTGCTTCAGAATTAAATTTTGGTGAAAGAGGGATCATATCTGATATAGATAATACACATCCATCGTTTAGAAGAATATTAGAAATCGGGTTTACTCCCGGTCAGGAAATACAATTAATAAACTCTTCTGCATTTAATGATCCATTAGCTTTCTCTTTAAGAGGAACATTAATTGCAATAAGGAAACAAGAAGCTGATTGTATAATATTATCCTGAGAATGTAATGAGTGCAGATTCTGCAGTTAAACTGCAGTTAATAACATTGGTGGGACCTCCAAACTCCGGTAAAACAACTCTTTTTAATTTACTAAGCGGAAAAAATTTAAAGACTGTAAATTATCCCGGCTCTACTGTTGAGTATTCGATAGGCAAATTACAAAGTAAATTAGGTATAAACGCAGATATTTTAGATTCACCGGGAATAATTAGTTTAAATCCAAACTCTCCTGATGAAGAAATTTCCGTTAACTATCTTTACAATCACCCTGTTTATGGCTCGCCGGACTTCGTAATAACCACTGTTGATGCAAGTCAGATATCCAGGCATTTATTATTATCAATGCAGCTTATCGCATCCGGTTTTGATGTAATTGTTACTTTAACAATGAATGACATTATGGAGAAACGGGGTTTCAGGATTGATGAAACAAAACTTTCTGAAGAACTAGGATGCAATGTTATTAAAGTAAATGGCAGAACAGGGGCTGGAATAGATAAGTTAGTCAGTTTGCTGAAACAAAAAATTGATAATAATATTACAGAACTCAATGGAAATAATCGGAATACAAGAGTAATATCAAAAAAGATTTTTGAAAATGCTGAAAAAGCACAGTTATTAAAATTATATTCTGATATTGAGGAAATTGAAAAGAAAGTCGTAACTCCCCTGCCGGCTATATCAGAAAAGAATTTACGGAACGCTAATAAGAGTCTTAAAATATTAAATCCAACACTAAAACCAGGAAGCAACCAGCCTGACGAATTAACCTTAAAGATTGATAGATATCTTCTTGACAAACGGTGGGGATTGGTATTCTTCTTTCTGATTATGTCATTAATGTTTACATCAATATTCTGGGCTGCTGATCCGTTTATGAATTGGATAGATGAATTTTTCGGATGGCTATCTTCAGTCACTTCAGAATTTTTAGGAGCTACCTGGTATGGTGATCTGATTGCTGATGGTGTAATAAGCGGAACAGGTTCCGTGCTGGTATTTCTACCACAAATTTTAATATTATTCTTAATACTTGGTTTATTGGAAGATACCGGATATTTAGCCCGTGGTGCAATGTTAATTGATAAACCATTATCAAAGATCGGATTAAATGGTAAATCATTTGTTCCGCTGTTATCAGGATTCGCTTGTGCAATACCGGCAATCCTTTCAGCACGAACTATATCAAACCGGCGAGAAAGACTTCTTACAATTTTTATAATTCCATTAATGAGCTGCAGCGCCCGGCTCCCTGTGTATGCATTGTTGATCGCCTTTTTAACTCCTTCTGATAAGTTATGGATGGGTGGTATTGCTCTGGCTATAATATATATTGTCAGTATTATTGGCTCACTTATAGTTGCAGCTATAGTAAACAGATTTAACAACAGATTAATAAAAGAAGAAGATAATTCTTCTTTTATATTAGAACTGCCTGCATACAGGCTGCCTAAAGCAAAAATTGTAATCAGAAATTCTTTTGATAATGCAAAACAGTATATTTTCAGAGCAGGACCTGTAATAATGGTTCTATCAATGGTAATATGGTTTTTTACTTATTTCCCGAATCATAATCCTGTTATAGATCAGACAGGTTTAAGTACTGAAAAAGTAGAACAGATGATAAAATCAGAAAGACTCTCAACTTCGTATGCTGCTGATATGGGTAAATTTATTCAGCCGGTTATGACTCCTTTAGGAATGGACTGGAGAGTTGGTGTTGCATTAATATCAGCATTTGCAGCAAGAGAAGTATTTGTCAGTTCATTAGTATTAATTTTCAGAGTAACCGACAGCAGCGATATACGTTCATCTATGATATCGGCAATGAGGGATGCAAAGATTGAAGAGACAGGAGAACAATTATTTACTCCGGCTACAACTTTGGGATTAATCGTCTTTTTTATGTTTGCATTACAATGTTTATCAACAGTAGCTGTATCAAAAAAAGAGACGGGCGGATGGAGAATTCCGATTTTGCAGATTGTGATATTTACTTCTACAGCATATATACTTACATTACTTACAGTTAACATATTACGTTTTGCGGGCATAACTTAGATAATAATAAACCCGGTATTAGAACAGTATAAAAGTATTTTTATGTGATTAAGAGCGAGTTAAGAAAGTGAAAAACGAAAAAGCAGCAGAGATATTCAAAGATTTTTTAAAAAGAGGCAAGAACCGGATAACACATGAAAGGTTTGAAGTTCTTGATGAAGCACTGGAACACGAAGGACATTTTGGTGCTGATGATCTTTTTATCAAACTAAAAACATCCAAATCCAAAGTATCGCGTGCAACTGTTTACAACACTTTAGAACTTTTAGCACAATGTGATCTTTTAAGCAAACGAAATTTTGGGGATAATATTACAAGGTATGAAAGCAATTACAAACGTCAGACTCACGATCATCTGATTTGTGTTGATTGTGGAAAGATAGTTGAGTTTTCAGATCCAAGATTGAGTACAATACCAAAAGAGATAAGCGGAAAACTGGGCTATGAATTAGATAGTTATTCATTTAATATCTTTGCACGATGTAAAAATAAAAAAGACTGCCGCGGTAAGAAATAATCTATACAATTAAACTATTCCATAAACTATGAAAAAAATAAAATATCCGTTAAGCTGGAGCAAAGATAACTTTTCGATAAAGATTTTCTGTTCAATCCCTAATATTGCAACAGGAATACTCGTCAAAGCATCTGATGCTTTTTTTATAGTTGATCCCGGTGATGGCATATTAAGAGACCTGAACAAAGAACTTAAACCAAATCAGATTTTAAAAGTATCGGATATTTTTATTACTCATGGTCATCACGATCATGTTGGTGGCGTCTGGTCTTTGTTAACTTATCTGCGCGTAATGAACAAAGTTACTCCGCTTACAATTCACTTTCCAAAAGGATGTATTGAGATTGTTCATATACATAATGCCTTTAAGAAAGTATATGGAGCTGACCTTCCATACAGAATAAAACTAAATGAAATTGATAACAGTAAACTCTTTACTGCAAACAAAGTAAAAGTAACTGCATTTCCTGTAATACATAAAGAATATTTATTTGATAAAAAGACTACACGGCAGGTTCCTTCACTTGGATTCAAATTTAATTTTGAAAAAAAGAATATATGTTATGGCGGCGATACAGCATATTGTCCCGAACTTGTTAAACAAGTAAAAGGAGCAGACCTGGCAATTATAGAAGCAGGATATGAAGAAGAAACTCCTGACGGAATACATATGACAATAAACGAAGCAAAATCTATCGGTGAAACTGCAAAAGAATATTTTTTAGTCCACGTACCTGAGTAATAATTATAAATCCCTTTTGACAATAATGAGCTTAATTTTGAAGTTTAACTATTGTTAAGTTCTTATTTTAAAATCCCCGCAAAAGAGGATTTCATTTAATCACTGAAGAAATTCATTTTACCTGCCTGGAATAAATAAAGTAAAAACCGGTATTGTTAATTTATTTCTAAAACACACCTCCGCTTCCTTATCCCTGAATGAAAATGTTGATCCGGATGTAAGTATTGATATGGAGAATTTCTTTTAAGAATTAGCTGATAATAAAAAATATTACATTCATACAAGAGAAGGTTATAATGATATGCCTGCTCACATTAAGTCTTCGCTTTTAGACAGTTCATTAACAATACCGATAACTAACGGGAAATTAAATCTTGGTATCTGGCAGAGAATTTATTTGTGTGAGCACAGAAATAACGGCAGGAGCAGAAAGATATGTAAAACTGTAAATGGAGAATAAATTAATAAGTTCAGGTAGTTTTAGAATTACAGCAATTTAAAATTATAGAATTCTAAAAAGTAGAGCTATACCTGATCAATACGTTCTTAATAGATTTTTATAATAATTATATTATTCTCAAACAATAATCAATAAAAAAATCTTATACCAACTCTGCTCATAAATCCACTCATATTATACGACCTTTCAAGAACCGCAGAAGGATAATCAAATTTGTCGTCTTTATATGTCCAGCTTGGATGAGATCTGTGATAAGAAATCTCACCAAACAACTCAGAGCGGGGACTCATTGCAAAGGCTGCTCCAAGAGTAACACGCCAGTTAAAATCAAATGCCGCTTCAAATTCATCATCCAGCGGATCCTGAAAATTACGGTAGTTTATAATTAATAATTCAGCCCCTACAAAACCAGCAGCATAAAAATGTGAGCGGTTAGAAAAAGGAAATCGACCAGTAAGACCAAGCATCAAAGGAAAGTCATGGATATTAGTTGAAGCACGTAATTCATTTCTCTCGCCAAAAGATCCTGGATAATAGTAGTTTAATTCACTTACAAGTTTCTTATCAACATAATTACGATTAAACCAATCGAGGCTCCAGTTCCAGCTTAAAAATTTATCAACGTGTTTACCGCCTTCAAGCCCTATTATAAAACCGCCTTCAATAGCTGAAGGATTAAAATATCCTAGTTTAACTGCACCCGTACTCCACTGACTAAATACAGATATATTCATGGTAAATACGAGTAGGAATAATAAATGTTTCATAGGTCACCCTTTAATTTTTACTTATCAGGCAATATAAATGCCATAAAGAACTTAGAGATTTTAAAAATATTATCATTGCTCATTAGGAGTTTGTATTCTATATCAAACAAACAAGTGTATAAAAAATAGAACGTAAGCAAATACTTATTTAATTTCGTAACAAAAAAATTAAGTAAATAAAAAAGGAAGATTTTAATGATAAAAGTTTTATTTGTTTGCACTGGTAATATATGCCGCTCCCCTGCTGCAGAAGGAATTATGGAAAAGAAACTAATTGATTCAGGATTAGATAAATATGTTGAAACAGATTCAGCAGGAACAATTGGTTATCATACAAATGAGCTGCCTGACGAAAGAATGCGGAAGAACGCTTTAAAAAGAGGATACAAACTTGAACATTATGCCAGAAAATTCAATCCTGATATAGATGGAAAATATTTTGATTATATTCTTGTAATGGATGAAGATAATTATAATGCTTTAATTAGAATGGATGTTAACGGTACATACAGTGATAAAATATTAAGAACAACTGATTTTTCTTCTGATAATAAAATCCGTGAAGTGCCTGATCCATATTACGGAGGGGATGAAGAATTCGAAAGAGTGCTTGACATACTTGAAAACAGTATTGATAATTTTCTTAAAACAATCGTAAAAGAAATTGAAAAAAGAAATATTAAATAAGATAGAAATCTTACTTTCTGAAAAAATAAAAATCAGTAAACCTGTAACCGGCGGCTGTATAAATGATGCCCTGATAATAATAACGGAAAAAGGAAATAAATATTTTTTAAAATTCAATTTATCTGCGAATAAAGATATGTTCCTGAAAGAAGCTAATGGATTAATTGAACTTAAGAAACCGGGCATAATCAGAATTCCAAATGTTATCTCAGCCGACAATGATTATTTATTGTTAGAGGTGATAGAACAAAGTAATATAGGAAAAACTTTTTGGGAAGATTTTGGCAGAGATTTTGCAAAACTGCACAAATACCTGGACAGGCAGTTTGGATTTTTTGAGGATAATTATATCGGTTCGTCTCCACAATTAAACATACCGGATGAAAAAGAAAAAACTAACTGGTGTGAATTTTATTTTAATAAAAGATTACTATTCCAGTTTAGATTAGCAGAAAAAAACGGATATACTGATTCAACACTAAGCTCAGCATTTGCAAAACTTGAAAAGAATATCAGCAAAATACTAGGAAATAAATTGGATACCCCTTCCCTGCTTCACGGGGATCTTTGGGGCGGAAATTTTATTTCTGATGAAAATGGTCATGCTTGCTTAATTGATCCAGCTGTCTATTATGGTAACCGCGAAGCTGATCTTGCTATGACAAAATTATTCGGAGAATTTGATTCCGTATTTTATCAGGCTTATAATGAAGTATTTCCATTTGATGATGGTTATCAATACCGGGAAAATATTTATAAACTTTATCACATTCTTAATCACTTAAATCTATTCGGCAGCGGATATTACAGACAAGTTTTAAGTATAATAAACTTTTATTTGTAGTAATTTTTGTATTACTAATAAAGCCTCATAAACAGAAGACACTAAACTACTATTAAAACAATAAAGCCGCATCTATATTATAAGATGCGGCTAACCGATTTGGAAAAATTTAATCGGATAAAAAATTAAAACTCTTTATTGCTGATCCGGTGAAGAAATAATATCTACCATTTCAACATCGAATACAAGAGTTGAGTTTGGCGGAATTTTTCCCATATCACGCTCACCATAAGCAAGATTTGAAGGAATAATAAATCTGGCTTTACTGCCTTTTTTCAGAAGCAATAAACCTTCATCCCAGCCTGGAATTACCTGACCAACTCCGGCAACAAAAGTTACCGGATCATCACGTTCGACACTGGAATCAAACTTAGTTCCATCAAGTAAAAATCCGCT
>JAVEUY010000112.1:0-7888 GCA_034005315.1 Ignavibacteriaceae bacterium
AACATGAAAATGAATTACAAATTTATTTTGTAAAACGCATGGAAAAATTTATCAACTCAAAAGGAAAAAAGATTGTTGGATGGGATGAAATACTGGAAGGCGGTCTTGCACCTGAAGCAACTGTTCAATCCTGGCGCGGTGTTAAAGGCGCAATTGAAGCCGCTAAAATGGGGCATGATGTTATTGTTTCTCCTACAACTCACTGTTATTTAGATTACTCTGTTGAAACAACAGACTTGAGAAAAGTTTATTTCTTTGATCCGGTTCCTGAGGAATTAAGTTTTGATGAAAGAAAACATGTGCTTGGAAGTGAAGGACTTATGTGGACAGAATATGCTCCGCAGGAATTAGTAGATGACCGGTTATTTCCAAGAATGTTAGCTCTAAGTGAAGTTATCTGGAATTATCCGCAGGAAAGAAATTTTGATTCCTTCCTACAAAGAGTGCAGAATCATTATAAAAGATTAAACTTACTTGATGTTAATTATGGTTTGGAAACAAAACCTTTTGAGATTACCAAAACTTTTAATCCCGCAAAAAATGTTTATGATATAAAAGTAACTCAATTGCAAAATGATATAGACCTGAGAATAGGTTCATTCATAAGTGAGCTGGTGATAAATCAAACTGCTGAGAATGAATTTCAATTTGAAATAGATAAAACAAATTTAGTAAACATCTTTTTTCAGCAAGGTGAAAAGAAGATAGGTAAAACTTATGCTTTTGGAATTTCTTTTAATAAAGCAAACAGAAAACAAGTTAAACTTTCTTATCCTTACAGTGAAAAATATTCTGCAGGAGGAATAGAGTCTTTAACTGATGGTATCCGTGGTTCTGATAGCTTCAGAGGCGGCGATAATACATGGCAGGGTTATTATGGAACTGACTTTGAAGCAATCGTTGATTTGGAAAAACCATATACATTTAACAAAATATCAGCGGGATTTTTTCAAGCTTCATCTTCATTGGTTGTATTTCCTCAGTATATTGAATTTTATACTTCGGTTGATGGAAATGAATATGTAAGTGCAGGTAAAGTAGAAATTCCATCAACTTTAAGAAATCCTGATTGGATACAAAAAGATTTTGGTATTCAGTTGGATGACACTTATGCAAGATATATTAAAATATTTGCAAAGAATTATGATGAATTACCAAAATGGCATCCGATTGCACACGGAAAAGCCTGGCTGATGGTTGATGAGATTATTGTTGAATAAAATATTTTTTTATTTAACTAAAATGTAAGAACAATTTTTATTCCCGCTTCTCTGAATATCAATTTCAGCAGCGGGATTATTTTTAATATGGATTTAACAATTTGAAAACTGCAATTGTAATTGGTGCAACAGGTTTAATCGGTAGTTTTATCACATTAAAACTTCTTGAGGATAACCGATATGAAAAAGTAAAAGTATTTGTCCGCAATCATACCGGTATTAAACATCCAAAGCTTGAGGAAAATATTGTGGACTTTGATTTACTGAAAAACCGGAGAGCAGAATTTTCGGGCGATGAACTTTTTTCAGCACTCGGAACAACTATTAAAAAGGCAGGCAGCAAAGAAGCACAATATAAAATAGACTTTACTTATCAATATGAAACTGCAAAAGCAGCACTTGAAAACGGTGTTAAATCGTATTTCCTGGTTTCATCTATTGGCGCAAATTATAAATCAAATAATTTTTATCTGAGATTAAAAGGAGAGCTTGATGAGAAAGTTAAGCAGTTGTATTTTGAAAGAATCAGAATTTTCAGACCATCAATATTAGTCGGTTCAAGAAATGAAAAGAGAACAGGGGAATCAATTGGAATAAAAGCATCAGGAATAGTTACTTCAATTATTCCCGGATTAAAAAAATATAAACCAATAGATGCTTCGGTTGTAGCAGAGGCAATGATTAAATCTGCAAACTCAGCTTCATCTGAAAGAATGATTATTTATAACTCAAATGAAATATCTGATTTAGTAAAAGTAATGGAATAGATAAAACTTTCAACACAGCTTTAGAGCAATCATTTGTTGAGTTTGCCGAGATTAAATCTCTTCCTTTCATTTGTATCAAGATAAAGTTTTCTTAAACGAATTGATTTAGGAGTAACTTCAACCATTTCATCATCATCAACATATTCAAGAGCTTCTTCGAGAGAAAATTTAATTGCAGGTGTTATCTTAATTGCTTTATCAGCTCCTGATGCACGCATATTTGTAAGCTTTTTACCACGCTGAATATTTACTTCAATATCATTTTCTTTAGAATGCTCGCCGATGATTTGTCCTTTATAAACAATATCTCCCGGGTCAATAAAAAACTTTCCGCGGTCCTGCAAACTATCAATAGCATAAGCAGTAGATGTACCTTCCTCCATAGAAATTATCACACCGTTTTTAGGACCATTAATAGAGCCTTTAAAAAACTCATACTGATAAAAGCGGTGATGCATAATTGCTTCACCCTGAGTAGCATTTAAAACTTTTGTTCTTAAACCCATAATACCGCGTGAAGGAATATGAAACTGAATCTTGGTGATATTTCCTTTTTTTTCCATCTTCATTAATTCACCGCGCCTCTGACCAACAAGTTCAATTACTTTCCCTGAAAATTCATCAGGCACATCTACCACCAAAACTTCAATTGGTTCAGCTTTCTTTCCATCAATTTCTTTGTAAATAACTTTAGGTTCACGTATCTGCATCTCAAAACCTTCGCGTCTCATATTTTCAACAAGCACGGAAAGATGAAGAATCCCTCTTCCCGATACTTTAAAAGAATCAGGTGAATTTGTTTCCTGAACTTTAAGAGCGACATTTTGCTTAAGTTCTTTAAATAATCTTTCGCGCAGTTGTCTTGATGTTACTGATTTTCCTTCGCGTCCGTAAAAAGGAGAGTTGTTTACAGTAAACGTCATACTTATTGTTGGTTCATCAATAGAGATAATGGGTAACGGTTCAGGATTTTCAGAATCAGTAATTGTATCGCCGATATCAACATCATCAATTCCTACTATTGCACAAATATCACCGCATAGAACTTCACCGGTTTCTACTCTTTGCAGTCCTTCAAACACCAGTAATTGTTTTATTGAAACAGGATGAATTGTTCCATTTCGTTTAATGATTGAAAGCTTATCAGAATCTTTAAGTGTACCTCTGAATACTCTGCCTATTCCGATTCTTCCGACATAATCATTATAATCTAAAGTTGTAATCTGTATTTGAACACTGCCTTCTTTAATTTCCGGAGCAGGAATATCATTAATAATTGAATCAAGCAGCGGAGTTAAATTATCTCTTTTATCTTTTAAATCTCTTATTGCCCAGCCATTGCGTCCGCTTGCATAAATTACAGGAAAATCCAGTTGATCATCATTTGCATCAAGTTCAATAAACAAATCATAAATCTCATTAAGTACTTCTGCGGGGCGGTTATCTGTCCGGTCAATTTTATTTATTACAACAATAGGTATAAGATTTAAAGAAAGAGCTTTTTCAAGAACGAATCTTGTTTGCGGCATAGGTCCTTCAAATGAATCAACTAAAAGCAATACACCGTCAGCCATTTTAAGAACCCGCTCAACTTCACCGCCAAAGTCAGCGTGACCGGGAGTATCAATTACATTAATCTTATAATCTCCATACGTGATGCTTATATTTTTTGCAAGTATGGTAATTCCTCTTTCACGTTCAAGATCATTTGAATCAAGGAATCTTTCTCGTACTACCTGATTAGATCTGAAGACTGAGCATTGTTTTAATATCTGATCTACAAGAGTTGTCTTACCGTGATCAACGTGTGCGATAATTGCGATGTTTCTAATATTTTTAATCATTCTATATATTATAATTTTTCAAGCGCACAATTTAAGTACGAAGAATAAAATATTATAGAGAAATCAGAAAAAAAATTTATTAATTTTTTATTTTTATATGTAAAGACATCAGCAATTGTGCTTTATGTTACACTTGCCTTTGTTATTTTTAAGCAATTAAATTATTGTTTTACAGATGTTCAGAAAATTCAGGTTTAACAGGCAGTTCATTTTAACCTTTATAATAGTTTTTTCACTGCTGGTTATTTATAGTTTAATAAGAGCAGGATTTTTAATTTACAATTATAACAGGTTTGGTCAGTTTTCAGTAAGTGAGATATTTTCATCTTTCCTGATCGGACTGAGATTCGATATCAGTTCAATCTTTTATATTAATATTTTTCCCTTAGTTCTGTTAAATCTGCCTGGCAAAATTTTCAGAAATAAATATTATGAAGGAACAATATTTACTTTACTGGTTGTTATCAATCTAATAATGATCATAATATCTTTTTCTGACTTTGGCTATTATAATATAACAGAGCGCCGTTTAAGTTATGAATTGTATTTTATGATTTCGGATATAATAACTATTCTGCCGGGTCTTATTGTAACTCATTATATTATTACAATTGTAATTTTAATCACCGCAGTAATTGTCACCTGGTTAAGTAATAAGTTTATTAAATCATTTTATGTTAAGCATCCGCGTAAATCTACATTTATCAGAGAATTATTATTCTGGATAGTTCTTATACTCAGTTCAGTTATTGCGATAAGAGGTGGGCTGCAATTAAAACCTATCAGACAGGCAAATGCATTTCAAAACGAAAACCTGGAACTTGGATACCTTGCACTTAATACACCATATACAGTTATCAGAAGTTATTTTCAGGATAATATTAAGGCTGTAAATAATCTTGACTATAATGATGCGTTAACAACAGTCCGTGAAATGATCTCAACTGATAAAGATCAATTTATTGATGATGAATTTCCTTTCTTAAGGATTACAGAATCCGATTCCGGTATAAATAAAATGAATGTAGTGATATTTATAATGGAAAGCTGGTCTGCTAATTTTTGTGGAAGTATAACCGGTAAAAAATCTTTCACTCCGTTTTTTGACAGCCTTGCAGAGCACTCAATCTTGTTTACAAACTTTTATGCAAATGGTCAGCGATCAATAGAAGGTGTACCTTCAATTACTGCATCAATACCTTCATTGTTTGATATTTCAATAATCGGATCAAGAGCAGAGTTAAATAATATTAAAGGTTTGGGTTCTATTTTAAAAGAGGAAGGTTATACAACATCATTTCATCACGGAGCAAAAAGCGGATCAATGGGCTTTGATGGATTTACAAAGCTTGCTGGTTTTGATAATTATTTTGCTAAAGAAGATATGAGTCATTATGATGATGATGACACTGATGGAATGTGGGGAATTTGTGATGAACCGTTTTTTATTGAATCTGCAAAAAATATTGATAGGTTTAATAAACCTTTTTGTTCAATTATCTTTTCACTTTCATCTCACGATCCGTTCAGGATTCCAGATAAAAGAAAATCTTTGTTTGAAAAATACAGCGATGAAACTGCTTTGGAGCGCTCAATAAGATATTCAGATTTCAGTCTGCAGAAATTTTTTGAATATATCAAAACAAAAAGCTGGTACGATAATACTATTTTTTTAATAACTGCAGATCATACTTTATTTAATAACCGTAAGGATTTTAAATCTACTTTTCATATTCCTTTACTCATCTTTAATCCAAAAAATTCAGCAGGAACCAAATATGAAAATGCTGCTTCGCAGATGGATATGTTGCCTTCACTGATTAATATTCTGAATATTACAACAAAACATTCATCAATGGGAAAATCAATATCTGATAAGAAAGAGAGATTTGTTGTGTTCAGATTTCAGAATGAATATACTATACTAACGGATGAATTCAGGCTGGCTAATGATTTGGAGAAAGCACCAAAATTATATTATAGCGATGGTTCATCAGATGCTGATCTTTCTAAAGATATGCCTGAAACAGCAGCCGATCTTAATAAAAAATTATTAGCATACCTGCAGATTGTTTCAGACTGTGTAGCTCAAAACAAAATTTACATTTCAAGTAAATAAGATTAAGAGTTATTTAAAAGTAGTAAGTATTAAAGGATCTGATTTAATCAGCAACCTTAATAACTATTTTACCAACAGTATTACCTGATTGAAATTTTTTAACAGCCTTAATTAAATTGCTGAATGAATAAGTTTCACCGATTATTGGTTTTTCAAGATCAAGTTCTATTAATTCATTAAGTAAAGATTTTAAATAATCTGCCTTTTCATAAAGCCAGATAAGATTAAAAGCCATTACAGAGCGGTTCTGCTCAATAAGTTTAAATACATCTATCTTAGGTCGTGTAAAATATTTAGAGATAAGTTTCAGATAGTTTGGATGTGATGTTTGTGTTGCAAAGTTTGAAGCGCCAAATACAACTACACGACCCTGAGGTGCTAATAGTTTAAAAGTTTGATGAAAATATTTTCCGGTTAATGCTTCTAAGATTATATCAAGTTTTTTATTTCCTAAATAAACTTTCAGATCATTTATAAAATTTTTATCTCGAACTAAAATAAGATCTGCATGTTCACCGGATATCTGCTCAATTTTATTTTTATTACCAACTGTCCCGATTGTTGTACAGTTAAATATTTTTGCAATTCTGTTTGCATAAATACCAACACCGCCGGCAATACTATGGATTAAAACTGTCTGGTTGGATTTCAGATTGCCAAGTTCTTTAATTGCATAATAAGCGGTTAATCCCTGGACAACAAAAGAAGCTCCATCTTCAAAAGTCCAGTCAGAAGGAAGTTTGATTAAATAATTTTTATTGAGGTTTATAAAATCTGCATACGCTCCAAACTTAGTAATACCAATTACTTTATCGCCTTCCTTAAATTCTTTAACTGATTTACCATGTTTAACTACTATTCCCGAAAACTCCAGTCCAGGGATTAAATTTCTTTCAGGTGCTGCTTTATATAAACCCTGAAGACAAAAAATATCTGCAAAGTTTAAACCAATCGCTTTTACTTCAACAGTTACTTCTTCATCAGCAGGCTCAATAAGATTTTCAGTAACAAGTTTTAAATCATTAACTGAACCAGTTTTTTCGATTTTGTAAACCAATCTGTTCATTATAAGCTATGATTATGATTTATTTAAATACACGAATGAGAATTCCCGTTAAATGTTTTAACTTTGCATACTACTAAGAAAATAGTTATTTAAAACTATCTAAAATATATATTAAGAAAAATATTAATCATTGAGGATAAGATGAATGAACAAATAATAGAATGTGTACCGAACTTTTCAGAAGGGCGGCGTCCTGAAATTATCAAACAAATAACTGATGAAATTGAAAAAACAGAAGGAGTAAAATTACTTGATGTTGATCCCGGCTACGATATGAACCGGACTGTTGTAACATTTATCGGTGATGCTAAAGGAATAAAAGAAGCAGCATTTAATGCAATTAAAAAAGCTGCCGAGCTTATTGATATGAGTAAACATAAAGGCTCGCATCCAAGAATGGGTGCAACTGATGTTTGTCCGTTTGTACCTGTAAGCGGAATAACAACAGAGGAATGTATTGAACTTTCCAAGGAAGTTGCAAAAAGAGTTGGTGAAGAATTAAATATACCGGTTTATCTTTATGAAAAGTCAGCAGCCAAACCTGAAAGAGAAAATCTTGCAAAGATAAGACAAGGTGAATATGAAGCGCTTGAAGAAAAATTAAAGAAACCTGAATGGAAGCCTGATTATGGTCCGGTAAAGTTTAATGCAAAAGCTGGTGCAACTGTAATGGGTGCACGTGAATTTTTAATTGCATACAATATTAATCTTAATACACGTGAAGAAAAATATGCAACTGATATTGCATTTGAATTAAGAGAAAAGGGAAGAAGCGCAAGAGAAGGAGGCGCAGGTCCTTTCTATTTTAAGAGTGAAAAGATATTGAAGTACGAAAAAGATAAATTTCCCTGCGGCAGTTGTGATTTTATCGG
>JAVEUY010000113.1:0-7851 GCA_034005315.1 Ignavibacteriaceae bacterium
ATCTGTGCGATGAGTCGAATTATAAAAATTATGTAGTTGCTTATAGTTTATAAAATCACTCGCAAGATTACCATCTTTGACTACATTCTTAGGTGATGATTTGTCATTAGTGTTAATTATTGTTTCAGAAATACGGAATGATGATACAATTGAGTTATTATCAATAAATGATAAATCTATGTAAGAATCAATTGTTTGTTTTTTATGTATATTTCTAAGTGTTAGATAAGTTGAAGGGTCTTCATCATTATAAACCTTAAAATATTTTTGTATCTCAGCGGTGTCTTTTTCACTACTTTGAAAGAATGTATAAAGAGCCCAATAAATAGATGACTTTCCAGTACCGTTTTCTCCGAATATTAACAAATTTTTCTTATCAACTTTAATCTCAATTGGTTCTTGGAATACCTTAAAATTACTAATTTCAATTTTATTAAGTTTGATCATATTTTGTGGTCATATATTTGTTTAATCAAATTCTCACTACGTGATGTAAACAGAATTAAACGATTGCGAACTTTATTATCACGCTCATTCCAAACGGTAAATAATGCATTAATATCACTTGGATTTATCTTAGATATATCATCGCTTAGTATGTTATTAATATCAGCAAAAACGGCATCAATTACTGCAATATCTTTTTCGAGCATATGATTTTGGAAAAAGAGTTCGATAAAAATTCCATCCAATATTTTAAGAAAATATTGAGAAATAATGTTATTCGAGAAGTGTGAACTTACAGGTTTTGAATCATCACTTTTTAAGTATTTTACTGCATTAACAATAATCTTAATTATTGCTTGAATATTGTCCGTGGGAATTACAATTGGCAATGAATTTAATTCGCCAGCCGAGACATGAGTGTTGCTATTAATATGACGAAATACAAAATCGAATATTTTAGATGAAAGAGCACCTTGAATAATATCATAACTTAAATTGGGACGATTGGTTTCAATAAATGATGAGTTATTCTCAGATAGTAAATCAAATCCAAATATTTGAGGGTCTATAAGATTGGAAATAATCCTAAATTCTTGTTCGATTGCTGTGGTCCTTTGTACAAATATGGTTGCTTTTTTAATGGGTGAAAATTTATTTGTGATTTCCGGAAAATTAAGATATATTTTATCTGCTCGGTGCTGTGCTTCTTTAAAATAATACCTCTGTATATTTTCTGCCCAAATAAGACGGATAGCATTTGGGATTGGTTTTGAGGATAAATATTCCTTATATAAATCCCACTGTATCTTCCCAGTTGTAAAAATAATACCTTCATCTTCAAAAGATGGAAAAGAAAATAAGTGTTCAAGAATTTTATACTTTTCAATTTTATCAGAAATAATAAAGATTGGTTTTGGTTTGTTTACTACTACTTGACTCATTTCGGGGGTTATAAAATCATCAGAATATATTTGTTGTTTGTTGTCGATACTTTTTGTCTTTACATAATTAGTATTTTTTTCTTTAACAAAAGCATTGACTATACATGCTTGAAGTACAGATTCGAATACATTTCGTCGGTCTGCGAAATTAAGCACACTCAGTATTGATGAATTTTTTAGCACAAAACTCCGTAAAGCAGAGAAGTAACTATCGGTCAAAATTGTCTTAGGATTTATAAAGATAAGAATACCCGAAGCATTTAATAAATCGGCCAAGCAACGATGAATAAAGAATCCGTAAAGATTTGGTCTTCCGAATATACTTTCTGAATAAATTTTCTTGTACACTTTATCAATGCTTACCTTATATGGTGGATTTCCTATTGCCACATCAAAACCATCTTTTATCCCAAACATCCAGAATGGATCGAACCAATCGGTCTTTTCAATACTAAATGGATTCCAGTTTATAAGCATCGTAACTGCTTTTGTATTTCCTGTCGACCACTCACGTTGTTTTTCGGCAATATGGTTTTGCAATGCTTTAAAATCATTTTCAATTTTTATTTTTCTTTTTGCAGAAGCAGTAAAGAATTCTTTCCTCAATTCTTTTAATTTATTGAAATCATCAGCAGAAGTACCGAGGGAATCAGCAACCATTTGAGGCAAATTAATAAGTGTGTTCACACAAACAAACTTAAAGTCAAGGTTTGGCAGATTAGCAATTCCCCAATTAGTTTTCTTTTTATCAACTTCTTCATCAATAATTAAACTTAACCAACACCTTAAACGAGATAGTTCTACAGCCATAGGCTGAATGTCGCAGCCATAAATTGAGTTGAGAATTGTTTGGAGTTTTAGATCATAAACCCCTTTTGTGTTTCCCCCTATGGTAAAGGGTGAAAGTTGAAGTTTCAGGGCAATTAGTTTTTGAAGCATACCAATGGGAAAAGCACCGGAACCGCAAGCAGGATCGAGAACTTTTACCTTGTTTAAGTTTTCAAGTATTTCTTTTGAGTATGGTTTAAGTTCCTCCGGTAGTGTTTCTGTGTGTATAAAATCATCAATGAAAGCTGTCTGAGAATCACTTGAATTAAGATTTGATTTTAGATATTCCGAAATACTTTGCTCTACCATATAATCAACAATTTCGCGGGGAGTATAGTAGGAGCCAGTTGATTTGCGAGCAGATTCATGAGTTTCCGGATTTTGTTCAGCTAACAAGTTTTCAAATATTCTACCGAGCATTTCGGGATCAATCGCGATTTCGGAACTTGAAGACGTATTCTCATCAATTGTAAAATTATATTTTTCAAGTGTGTTCTTGAACAGATTCAAAAACCACTCATTCTTAATAAAAACATAGCCTTGATAATCTCCGTAATCACCGACTTGAGCCTCGAACAAACCACCATTCAGGAAGGGATAATCTTTAATCTCATCAGGATGATTTCCTCTTTCTCCTTTTGGTGTGTTGAATACTTCAAAGAAAAGTATTTCAAGAAATTCTAAATAATAGTTTTCATATCTTGAGACTGCATTAGAAGAAAGTACATCTTCAGAAATTATTTTTATCTTTTTTAAGAACCAGCAGAAAATTATTCTACCTAATAAGCGAACCACAAATTGTTTACGAGCTTCTTCAATTCTGATAGAGCCTTGGAATATTGAGTTGTTAAGCAAAGCATCAAATGAGGTTTTAATATCCAGGTAGAACTTTTTATTAACAACAGAAATATCGAATGATTTCCACAAAGCCTGCCATAAATCAGTTGGTTCGACAAAAAAACCGGATGCTCTATTTCTTACTTCATTTATGATAAAATCATAAGTTTTATAGTAGGGCTGGTTTACAGCAAACGGAAGTGTCTTAAGAATAATTCGTTTCCCCTCCCTGCCGGAAAGAACAACTTTAAACTCAGTATTTGAATTATTGCCAATAAACCAGACTACATAACGCTCAGCGGCTTGACCACCAATAAATCTTTTAGTTATTTTTTCAATATTAGCTTTTGAAAAGTAAACATCCTTTAATTTAGCAAAGAGTATCAGGAGTTGAGAGGTATTACCCTTCTTTAGGACAATTGTCCTAATATCCTTTTGAACTTTGAAATTTGGGTGATCATCGAACAGGCGAAGGGTTTCGCCTCCAAATAAATCTTGCTGTACGTTTGCCGGTATTACTGCTTCCCAATTGACCGGATCAGAAATTCCAAATTCACTGATAAGCGCAGAGGTCAAAGCCTGATAATCCAGACTGGTTTTATTTTCTACTAAGCTTCTAATTGTCATAAAATACTATTGTTCATTTTCGTTGTTATAATAACCATACCAAAACAGAGGTTCAGGCAGGGTTTCCGGTTTATCGTTATTTAACAAATGATTGCTAATGATTGCAAGATTATCAAGAAAGTCAATTGTAACTTTTTGATCATTACGGCGGATAAAATTCCTTAAACGATTATCCAGGGGTAAATAATTTTGCCTGGATAATAACATTCTGATACGATTTATATTATCAGATGAATACCGATCCAGGTTCTCATTTAAGAGACTAAGCAACGCCTCCTTGTATGAAGCAAGGGAAGAGGCGCCACCGGTTCTGCGAACCCCCTGAAAATTAGTCAGATCTTCAAAATCCATTGCAAGCTGATAAGCTTTTTCTGCATCGAAAAACTTCTTTGATAGTTCTTTGCTCTCTGAAATTTCAGCATCAGAAAGCTTTACTACCTGGCGTTCTTTATCAAAATTTCGGATAAGGGAGAGAGCTTTGAGATGATTTTTTTCCTCAGCTACTTTATTATTTATTTCTCTGATATATCTGAATTCACCCTGAGCAATATTATAAACAAGTAAATGTTCCTTTTTAGAAAGCCTGTTGATTTCGCACCACTTTTCCAGATTTAGCGTATAGATTCGCTCTTTCTCCTCATCGGAAGCTTTTCGCATAAAGATACGAAGATCGTTTTCAAAGACCTCATCAAAAGCAAGGTCATTCTCTCTTTCAAGAGATTCCATTGCCTGCCTTTGTTTTTCGGGATCATCGCTATAAATGTTTTCAATCAAGCCAAATTGTTTCGGGGTAATATTCTCGCCAAGCACACTGCTGTCAAGTCCAACGCTGGCACCAATTACTTTGATCTTCTCCTGAAGTTTTAACATCAGACACAAGAATTTATCGAGCTGGTCCTCAGGACGGAAATTATAAATTCTGACTTGCTCAAATGCAGAGCCAAGACGATTTATACGGCCATTGCGCTGAACCATTTTAACCGGATTCCAGTGTAAATCATAATTAATAATAATTCCGGAATCCTGGAGGTTCTGACCTTCGCTCAGAACATCGGTTGAGAAAAGTATTTTGATTTCCTTTTCACCATTAATCAATCCATTTGTGATGAGCTGGTTTTGTGCAACAGGTGCAAAGCGTTTTACATATCCCGATTTGTACCTGCCGGTTTTGCTTTTAAGGAATGCGATTTCATCATCAGCAACATCAAGAGATTTGAGGAATTCCGAAGTTAATTCTTGCTTTAGATAATCCACAGTTGTTGCGAAGTAGGAAAATACTAAAACTTTATTTCCTTTTAGTGATTTCAGTAAAGTTTTTAAGCGGAGAAGTTTTGTGTCGACAGTGACAGAAGAAAGAACTTTATTAACGAGTTCAATAATTTCTTTATCCTGTTTGATAAAGTTTTTAATATTATTTGTATTATAGTCCTCAAGATTTATTCTAATGAATGCTTTTTCCGACTCATTCCCATTCTGACTGTTCCGTTGGTGATATTTATTAATTTCTTCCTCAATGAGATCGATAACATCTTCATCCGGTTCATCCTCCAATCTGGCAAGGGATTTAGTAATGATTGCGGGTTTTACCAGTATGTTTTCTTCGAAGAATAACCTTTCAAACTGTTCAAGATATTTTGAGTATTTTTCAATTCTTTTTTTGAATGTAAAGATTGAAGAATCAAACGACTTAAACAATGTAACTTTCATTACGCCTGTAAGGTTTTTGCGGGAGTTGGCCTGAGCTTCCTCGTCAGATGTTTTCAGAAGTTTTTCAGTAAGATAGCTATAGGGAGAAAGTTTAAGTCCTTTAATAGCCCGATCAATGAAATGGTAAACGGACTCGTACTCAGTTTGGTGCTTTCTAATAATTTCTTTTTTTAACTTAAAGAATTCTTCCAGACCTATTTTATCCTCTTCAGATTCATCAAAATCGGTCAGTTCATTAGTAAAATGTCTGTAAAGATCCGGTTTTACGAGTTCTAACTGCCTTATCTCATCACTGATTGTTTTCCTGATAGCCTTACCGTCTAATTCATAAAGGACATTCTCAAGTTTTTCCTCAGGAAATATTATTTTTTTACCGTTGAGAGTTGCATCCGGGAAGTCCTTTTTGACCTGATGTTTTGTTCTTTTAACCATTATCCTGTTAAGGATGGGGTACAGCTCAGCAAATACATCTTCAGAGCCTAATCTGCGAAATTCACTTTGCGTTTGACGGAAAAAATTAAATATGCTTTCTATTCCGAATGGGGAGAAGAATTTATCGTTACCGCCTTTAGCAAGCAAAATTTGGTTTGCAAGATCCTTAATTCCGTTATTAACTGGTGTGGCAGAAAGCATTAAAACCTTAGGATATTGCTCGCAGTATTCTTTATCTGTTAGCAACTCCAAAAGATGACGGAATGATTTACTTGCCTGCGTTTTAAGGTTGTGGCTCTCATCAATAACCAGAAGCTCAATAGCGTTGTTCCGTTTTGATTTAAGTTTACGCAGCATCAATTCCTGCTTAATCCGTTCAAAGTTATCTTCTAAAGCAAATTCAGTGATTGAATAAATGGGGGCATTAAGAGAAATATCCTTTAGGTGGTTTTCCCAGTCTTCTCTGATGGAAGCCGGGCAAATAACCAGAACGTTCTGTCTTCCGAAATAACCAAGTTCTTCAATAACTTTTTTTGCAATAAATGACTTTCCAAGACCGACGCTATCGGCAAGTAAGCACATACCAATTTTGGGGTTGCGGAGACGAGAGAGGACTTTTTTTGTACTTTCATCCTGAAACAGGGTGAGATCAACCCTTGTTTCAAAAAAAGATTCAGCGCGTAAATTTTCCTCAATCTGAATGTCATCACCATATATTTCAAAGAGAATTTTTATATAAAGTTCATAAGGTGAATAACTTAGATTTCCGAATTTACTTAGTCCGAGAATTTCAATTTTAAACTGTTCAGTCCAGTCTATACTGTTTTCATCATTCCAAAGATTTTCGAACCAGCTGCGGTGACTAGGGTCATGACTGTCTGACATGGGGACATAATTAACAATCCGATGATCATATTCAACTTCATTTAATTCAGTATTCCCAAGCAGACCATTGCGAGTAAAATTTGAACTGCCTATAATTCCGATTGCATTTTCTTTTTCAGCACCAAGTATATAACATTTGGCGTGAAGAAATGATTTTTTATAGAGTTTTATCTTAATGCGGCCAGAATCGATATACTGACATAGAAACTTAACCACTTCTTTATATTCCGGATTGAACGGCAGTTCGGAGAAATCAGCTTTAATATATTTTTCCGGGAAAGATGTGTCGAGTTGGGAAACTCTGATTTTAGGTTCTTCGCCAATTAAAAACCGGATTTCCGAAAAGAGATTATTTTGCAGGAAGTGTTCCAGAGCAGGTTTTAATTCAAGAACTGCCGGTAAATCCCAATAACCGGTAGCGATGCTGAACTGAGTAAAGTTTCCAGATGATAGTTTTTCTGATAAAAAAGATTTAACTTCGAAAGAACTATCAGAGTTATCTAAAATTTTTGAGGATATACCCATTAGGTAATTATATTTATTTCTTTTCTGAAAAATACGAATATTTATAACGAATAATACAAGTTTTCTCGGAAATTTGAAAATAAATAATTTATAAATTGAAAAGACTTGTTTAGGTGTTTTTTTCTGAGACACGATTTAGCGTGTCTCTAAAAATATCCAGCGTAATTTTTAGTAAAAACAACTTATATAAAGCTAAACGGTTAAAACCGTTTTCGGACAGCCTGCCTTGCTCCTACCAAGGGATAAATCCATTGGTTAATGATACCATAAGCAATTGAGAATTGATAATGATAAAAAAAATTATGAATTAATAAATCCTCACTAACCCTCTCCAACTGTTTCAGGTACACACCATATTGCAAGGTTAGTAGGTAGAGGCTAAGGAGAAAGCGGGGCTTGGGAGCCCCACTTTGAGGATAATTTTATTCTAAGGAGCCGACTGCGGCCTCTACTGCCTCGAGAATTTCACATGATTTTACTACTTCCTTCATTCGGGTGTGGTCGGGATAGAGGGGGCGATCGATATCAAGATGATCCACGTATTTGCGTATAACCTGTTTTGCGGTTTTAACGCCGAGACCGTTTTCGAATTCCCTGAAATCAAGTGCCTGAGCAGCAGCAA